>JAUVJW010000010.1 GCA_030596465.1 Candidatus Fermentibacteraceae bacterium
AGGCAGCGGGAGAGTATTCCGTAATCTGGGAATATGGTCAAAGCACAGCCACCGGGATCTATTTCTGCAATTTTAGAGCAGGGAATGAATTTTCGCAGACCGGAAAATTCCTTCTCTTCAGGTAGTACAAACAGTAGCGCAAGGCTTGACAATCGCCTGTCATTTCAGAATATTCGCCGCATCTGAAAGAGAGGATGTGAATTTGACTGCCTGAAACAATAGCTGTAGATGGCCCTGCCGCTTCCGGTAAAAGTACTACTGCGAAGAAAATAGCGGCAGAGTTAGGTTTTGAGTATCTGGACACCGGCGCAATGTACCGAGCGTCGGCTTTTCTAGTTTCAGCTTCAGGTATCAATCTACAGGACGGCGTCGCGGCATCTGCTCTTCTTCTCGACCATTCAATTGATGTTTCAAGCAGGGGTGTGTTTCTTGACGGAGAGGATATCTCTGGAAAGATAAGAACCCAGGCTATCGGCGAGGCAGCAAGCGTAATATCGGCTCATCGCGAGGTAAGAAAGTACATGGTCTTTCTTCAAAGAGCCTTTGGAAAAAAATACAACATAGTAGCAGAGGGAAGAGACATGGGAACAGTTGTTTTCCCTGATGCTGCCTTGAAGGTCTATATAGTAGCTGATATTGCCATAAGAGCCTGGCGCAGATTGAAAGATATTGGACATGGCGAAATGGACGGTATGGTTCACTCTGTTTTCAGAAGAGACCACAGAGACAGAAACAGATCAGAAAGTCCTTTACGACTTCCTCCGGGGGCTCTCTGGCTGGACGGAACAGGTATGTCTGTTAATCAGCAGGTAAATTTTGTTCTTCGGCACTATAGAAAACGGTGTAACCAATGAAAAGATCACCATTAGTAGATATTATTCTCAGGCCAATAATCATTACTCTGGCAGCAGTATTCTTTCGAATGAGCGTTGTGAATAGAAAGAATTTCCCCAAAGGTAACTTGATTCTGGCAGGAAACCATATCTCAAACTGGGATCCTCCTTTTATTGCTGCAGCTGTTCCCCGAGGCGTACATTTTATGGCAAAAGCCAGCTTGTTTAAGACTCGACTGCTCTCATGGATTATGCTGAAACTTGGAGCATTTCCAATAAACAGGAGGTCAACCGTTAATACAGATGCGTTGAAGAAGGCTATTGAACTTATTAATATGGGTGCGGCAGTCATAATCTTTCCGGAGGGAACAAGAAGCAGACACGGAAAAATGCTTCCGGCCAAAGCGGGGGTAGGTTACATCGCTCACGCAACAAGCGCACCGGTTATGCCCTTTTTCCTTGAAGGTATGGATGATCCGATAAGCACTCTGTTATTCAAGTCGAGATTCAGAGTTACATTTGGTCAAGTCATTCTCCCGGTAGAGCTTGAAGCTCAGTATGAGCAGGGCGGGGCAAAAATATCAGCGGAATATATTCTAGATAAAGTTAAGGAAATCAGAAAAACAAGGAGCAAAGGTAAAGAAAGGAACAGTGGATGAGTGAAATGAAAGAGTTTGTTGTTGGTCTTACTGATGAAGAGATTGAGACCATTGAAGGACATGATTACACCGCCAGTGAGAGAAGCGATTTTGAGGAGGCCTACGCGGGCACAATTGCTAACTTCACAGTCAGAGTTGGCACTATTGTTGCAGGCACCATACTGAAGACTGCAAACAATGAGGTCATTGTTGATCTCGGATATAAAAGCGAGGGAGTTATTCCTCTGCAGGAATTCCGTGATGACGATGCACCTCAACCCGGCACAAAGGTTGATGTATTCGTCGAGAGTCTTGAAGATACTGACGGTCGGGTTACTGTCTCAAAAGAGAAAGCGCATTTCCATACTGTATGGAATGATATCAAAGTGGCCTACGATGAGAATCTTATTCTCAAGGGTAAGGTTATCAAGCGAATCAAGGGTGGTCTTACTGTTAGAATCATGGGTGTTGACGCATTTCTTCCCGGTTCTCAGGTTGCTCTTCGCCAGGTGCCCAATCTGGAAAAATTCTGCGGGGAGGAGTTTGACTTCAGAGTAATCAAGCTTAACAAACGCCGCAGAAATATTGTTGTAAGCCGCAGACAGGTGCTTGAAGAAGCAAGAAGCGAGCTGAAGGAAAACTTGATCAAGGAGCTGGAGGAGGAACAGGTACGCAAGGGTATCGTAAAGAACATCACCGACTTCGGCGCATTTGTCGATCTTGGCGGCATTGATGGTCTTCTTCACATTACAGACATGAGCTGGGGAAGAGTCCGTCACCCGTCTCAGCTTCTCACAATCGGTGAAGAGATCGATGTCAAGGTACTCAAGTTTGACAAGGAACGCGAGCGCATCTCTCTGGGTCTCAAGCAACTTCAACCTTTCCCATGGGAGGGTGTTGCAGAGCGTTATTCCCAGGAAACAATGGTTAAGGGAAAAGTTGCCTCTATTACCGACTACGGTGCATTTGTAGAGATTGAGCCGGGTGTAGAGGGTCTTATCCACATCTCTGAGATGTCCTGGACAAAGCACGTCCGCCATCCGTCAAAGATTCTCACAGTGGGAGACGAGGTTGAAGCCGTAGTTCTCAGCGTTAATGAAGAGGAAAGAAAAATTTCTCTTGGTCTTAAGCAAACCATGGAGAATCCCTGGAATTCCATTGAAGAAAGATACCCGATCGGGTCTTCTGTTGATGGCAAAGTTCGCAACCTGACCAACTTTGGTGCATTTGTTGAGATTGAAGATGGCATTGACGGTCTTATTCATATTTCTGACATGAGCTGGACAAAGAGAATAAGTCATCCTTCAGAGATCGTTCAGAAAAACCAGCCGGTGAAGGTGGTTGTTCTCAGCATTGACCGCGAGAATCACCGTATTTCTCTTGGTCTCAAACAGACAGGAGAAAATCCCTGGGACTCCATGAGTGAGCGCTATCCTGAGACCCAGGAAGTCAGCGGCAAGGTAACACAGATTCTCGACAGAGGTGTTGTTGTTGATCTTGAGGACGGAATTGAAGGTTTCGTTCCTCTCAGTCAGCTCGGTTGGGATGAGCTTGAGAATCCGGCTGATGTTCTTAGAAGAGGCGATGATCTTCCTCTGAGAGTTATTGAGGTTGTACCTTCGAGTCGTAGAATAGTACTCAGCGTCAGAAGCTACTTCAATGGTCGTCCTATGGAAGAACTTCAGGAATTCAGAACCTCTCTTGAAGGTCGTCCGGTGGAAGAAATTGTAGTTGAAGAAGAGGTTGTTTCAGAAGAGGTTGTTCCAGAAGAGGTTGTTCCAGAAGAGACGGCTGCGGAAGAGCCTGCTCTGGAAGAGAAGGTTGTGGAAGCTGCTGTTGAGGAAACCCCTGCGGTAGAGGTAGAAGAAGAAGAAGTAGAAGAAAACACAGTGGAAGAAGAACCGGAAGTTCTCGAAAAGTCCACTGAAGAATAAGCAGGATAATGGGGCGGAGGTAACTCCGCCCCGTCACATCATGAATCTACAGAAGAATACCGCTGTATTTGGTTACACTCTCGGGTGCAGACTGAACTCCTATGAAACAGAAGCACTTGTAGGAGAACTTGTAGACAAGCTCGATGGAAACAGGGTCAACTCCCCGGAGGACGCTGATCTGATTCTGGTGAATACATGCGCAGTTACAGGACGCAGTCAGGCCAGATCAAGAAAAACTGTTCGGTCGTACATCGCACGATACCCCAATGCTGCAATTGTGGTAACAGGGTGTGTTGCAGTTGTATCTCCCGAAGACTATCAAGGCATGAACCGGGTAACAGTTATACCCAATGATAAAAAGCAGTTGATAGCCGCCATGATAAGTGGAACGCAGGAAACAACCTCTAATGGATATCTATACCCCGTGTTCGCGCCCGTAACGACATCTAAAACAAGAGGTTTTCTTAAGATACAGGATGGATGCCACAACAGGTGTACCTATTGTATTGTTCCCCTTGCCCGGGGTGATTCCAGAAGTCAGCCAAGAGAACTGGTTTTAAGCCAGGCAAGAGAGATGGTGGAAGCGGGATACCGAGAGATATGCCTTACCGGGGTGGATATAGCTGATTACGGTAGAGGGCTTTACACAAATGGGTATGGACTTCCACAACTTGTCCGGGATCTTCTGGAAATAGGTGGGTTCCGTCTGCGTGTTGGTTCAGTTGAGCCGCAGTACCTTACCGTGAAGACGCTTGAGGACTTAGCTATTCCGGGGTTGTGCAGGCACTTTCATATTCCATTCCAGAGTGGATCAGACAGAATACTGAAAAGAATGGGCAGACGATACAGCAGGGTAGAGGAGGATGATCTTCTCAATGCCGTTACAACCCTTTTTCCGGGTGCTTGTATAGGCAGCGATATTATTGCAGGTTTTCCCGGGGAGTCTGAAGAGGATTATCAGCAGAGCCTGGCTCTGGCCTGCGATAATCGAATAAACTACCTGCATGTATTCCCTTTCTCACCGAGACCGGGAACTCCTGCGGCGCAGATGAAACCTCTTCATACGGAAAAGATAACAACAAGATCTGAAGAGCTGAGAAGAGTTTCTGCCGACTCAAGAAGAGAATTCAGGAAGAATAATCTTTCAACAAAGCAGACAATGCTTGTAGAAAGCCGTAAAATCAACGGAAGAATGATTGGGCTTACCGATAATTATATCCCTGTTTATGCTCCCGAACTTGCTGGAGAGGGAGAGCTTGCAGAAGTTTTTCTTACAGAGGAGAACATCTGCTGGGGGCAGCGCTGATGCTCTGGGGATTAACCGGTTGCAGTGGTACCGGTGCATCTACTGTGGCGGCTGTTTGGAAAAGAATGGGTGCCCATGTGTGTTCTCTGGACGCGGCAGGACACCGATACCTAAAGAAGTCCTCAGTTAAATGGGCTCTTGAAAAAGAGCTTGGAATTGAGGGATTGTCTGAAATGTCACAGGAAGAGATTCGGAAACAGATCCGGGAAAAAGCATTTGCTTCCCGGGAAGTTCTTGCCGGCATCAACAAGATTATGCATCCGGGGCTTTCCAGATGGGTTTCAGCCTCAGCAGAACAACTCAGAGGTAGAAACGGCGTTTTTGTTCTTGATGCAGCTCTTATATTTGAGCTGGGGCTGGACAATTGTTTCAGTTTTATGATTACCGTTACAGACGAACAGGAAAGGGTTATTGACAGACTTGTGGCTCGGGATGGCATTTCCATTGATACTGTTAAAGGCAGGTGGAACAGTCAGCTCAGTTTGAAGGAAAAGAGTAACAGATCTCATTTTGTGATTCGAAATGCAGGTACTGTGGAAATGCTGAAGAAGAACGCGGAAAAATTCTATAAAGGGGTAATACAAAGGATGGAGGAGCCAGGTGGCACACAGAACTAGAAAAAAATTGACAAAAAAAGAAATAGAACGAGATCCAATTGGTGAGAAACTGGAAATAATTGCTCTATTTCTTCAAACTCGTTACAAAGAAGTGTTTGGCGGACTTGTTGCGATACTGATTATTGTACTGGTAATACAATATATAGGTGGTAAGAAGAATACTGCTTCCGAGGAGTCAATGGCAGGTTTCATAACTGCCAGCCAGATATTCGATCAGGCTATGACTGCTACAGCTTCCAATCAGGCGCAACAGGCCTTTCAGGCTCTTGATGCGGCATACAATTTGTCAATGCAGACATGGAATAATAATCCACAAAGTGACTGGGCAAGAAAATCAGCGGTTCTTGCAGCGAAGATTGACATCATTCGCGGTAATCCTGATGCGGCTATCAGTACTCTTTCAACTGTTCTTGCCACGAATCCCGATAAAGCGATCAGGGTTCCGGCACTGCTGCACATGGGAATCGTTCTTGAGAACCGTGGCAGTGAACAGGATCTGGCCAACGCAGTTTCATCATATCTGGAAATTCTGGAGATCGCGGATGAAAATGCGACAGTTAATGCAGAAGCTCTTTTCGGATTATCAAGAGTGTATTTTGCACAGCAGAAATTTGCAGAGAGTGAAGAAGCACTTAATAATGCACTGGCAATTACTGCGGATACTACAGCGTTTGAGGCTTACCAGATAAAGAGACTGGTAGAGGCGAATAATTAAGTAGAGAGAGAAGCGGGCCCGAAAGGGTTCGTTTCTCCGCACCTACAATGTCCGATAATGGATATTATGTAAAGCAGGAAGCATTACATAATATCTGATAGAAAGAAAGGAAGCGTTAAGCAGGAAACATTACATAATATCCCCTATGGAAAGAAAGGAAGCGTTAAGCAGGAAACATTACATAATATCCCCTATGGAAAGAAATGAAGCGTTAAGCAAAAAGCATTGCATAATATCTGATAGGAAGAAAGGAAGCGCAAAATCAGGAATAGAAAAGATACTCCAAAGGCATTCACATTTCTTATTCTTGTATTTCTGGGAATTTTTGCAGTCCAGTTGTTATTTCATTTCAAAGCCGCTTCCGTACAGGATGACGCATACATGTTTGTAAGGTACGCCGACAATGTCCTGGATACAGGAGTACCTTCATTCAACTCTGGTTGCGGAGCAACTTACGGACTCACTTCGCCTGCATTTCTTGGAATAGTTCTTCCAATTAGAGCCTTATTGACAACAGAGAATCCAGTGCTGACTATGTTGTATGCCAGTACACTGTCTGCACTTGTCTTTCTTGTGGTGCTGATTCTAATGATAAATAGTATTACAGATGAGGTAAGTGCATCAATAAGGCGTTTCATTATTGTTGTAACAGCATTCTCAATTCTGTACGACGCTGAAAATATATCAGTGCATTTCATGAGCGGTATGGACACAATGCTGGCCCTCGCATTTCTAACCGCATTTATTCTATTGACTATACGGTCCCGGAAAACTCTTACAGTATTCAGCGCGATAATCACAGGACTGCTTGGCGGGCTGGCTTTCTCATTCAGGCCGGATCTGCTGATATTCTCTTTTGCTGTTCCTCTGGTAATTCTCGTCTGTTCTTCCGGGAACAAAGCCAGAATACATGCCGGTGTTATTCTAACAGTTACGGCACTGGTGGTTCTCCTGCAGATTCTCTTCTTCTGGAAATACTTGAATTCACCTCTGCCCCTCCCCTTCTACGCAAAGTCGATAGGCCATTATGGAACACATCTTCAGGAAATGTACAAACTGTTTCCGATCAAGCGGTTGATAAAATTTATCTTTTCTTTCCCCTTCCTGTTTTCCGCAATGGGAATTGCTTTGTTCATTGATATAAAAGGTTTGTGGCGAAGGATATCCGACATCGGGAAAGGATTATTTTTTGCCACCTTGATCTTCATCGGATACCATCTGTTCTTTGTGACACCGATAATGGACTATTCTCAGCGCTTTTACTACCCGGCTCTTCCAGCGATTCTATTTCTTTCCATACAATGCATAAAATTCATATGCGAGAGAACATCTTTTGTGGAGATTGTCCGTGAGAAAACATTGGGGAAAATCAATTCAAGGGCAGTCAAGGCTCTTTTTGTTCTCTTTCCTGTGTTCGCTTTCGGTCCCGCGGTTGCAGAAGAAGCATATGATCTCTTTTTTTCCTGGAAAGATGAATACACCGGATTTGATGTTACAGAAGAATACAGAGCAAGGTGGACAGGTTACTGGTTCAGACTGGATGAATTCTCAGAGTTACCGGACAATCTGGTTATTGCCGCCACGGAAGTTGGTCACCCCCTGGCAATGAATCCCTTTAAAACAGTTATAGACATGACCGGGCTGAATGAAACAAAGATCGCGCATTCCGGATTTTCAGCGGATAGCTTTTTCCATTACTATCAACCTGATCTGATCTTCATGCCGCATCCTGACTATCAGGATATGATACAGAGCATCAATGAAAACAGCTCATTTATCAATCACTACGAAGTATATTCCGGTGTCGATTTGTCAACGACACTTGCCCTGGCTATTAGAAAAGACAGCGAATACTATCAGCAGATGAGACAGATAGTGTCAGAAAAGATTCAGAGTTCCCAATGATGTGAATTAAAGAAAAGCTACTCTTTTCAGTTCGCGGGTGTATATTTGCAACTTACTCTAAATGACTGAGAAAGGACTTTTCATGCGCAAAGCATTTATCATGGCACTGCTGGCCATTCTCCTAATTATGACTGCCTGTACGAAAGATCCTCTTTCACCTTCGGTAACAGTCAAATACAAAGTCACAGGAACAGCAGAGACAGTTGATATCGATTACATCGACGCGAATGGAAAACTTGCGATTATCAACAATGTTGAGTTGCCGTGGTCGCTTACATTCACTGCTGACAGAGGTGATGCTGTTTTTCTTTCGGCACAGAGAACTGGCGACACGGGGACAGTCACTGTAACTATTTACAGTAATGGGAATGTGCTGGCGGAAGATACAAGTACAGGATCTGCAGCTGCTGAAGCAGAAGGAACATTATAACTTCCACTTCTTTTCGCTCTCATTACAGGGTGGTACCCATAACTACCGTTACAGTGTGATCCGATCCGTCTTTGTCAAGAGGAACCAGACCGGATTTAAGTTGGATTCCATCCAGAGTTACTGATACCACCCCGGTGGAAACGCCATCCGGGTTGCTGACAGTAATCCGGAAAGTAGCGTCTCCTCTTTTGATTATCGCGTTGAATCCAGCCCAGCCGGCGGGGATACAGGGATTTATTATTAGATTGCTCCCTGATGTTGTTATTCCAAGTATTGCTTCAATCCCCAGGCGGTAGAGCCATCCGGAGGATCCGGTATACCAGGTCCAGCCACCTTGCCCCCTGTGTTCTGCAGCGCTGTAAACATCAGCGGCGGCAACATACGGCTCCACGCGATAGATGTCACGCTTTCTTGGAGAATCACTGTGATATATGGGATTCAGCAGTCTGAAAAGTGATTCCGCTATATCTCCCCTGCCCTGTTTCGCGAAAGCCCAGGCAACCCATGCCGCAGCATGGGTGTACTGCCCGCCATTTTCTCTGATTCCTGGAGGATACCCCATTATATAGCCCGGATCGTGATCTGATTTGTCGAAAGGCGGGGCAAGCAAGAGCAGGAGATTGTTATTGAAATCAACCAGATGCTCTAAAACCGAGTTCATTGCAATCTCTGTTCTTTCACTTTCTCCCGCTCCGGAAAGAACAGCCCATGACTGGGCGATTGAATCAATTCTGCACTCGTCATTTGCGGAAGAACCAAGCGGGGTTCCATCATCATAAAAACCTCTCAGATACCACTGGCCATCCCAGGTATTCCCATTAAGGGTATGTTTAAGCGACTCCGCACGACTGGTATAATTATCGAAGTTATGTAAATCTGATAACAATAAGCATATACGGGAATACCTGATCAGGGTATCATAAAGAAACCATCCCAACCATACACTCTCCCCTTTGCCATCTTTTCCCACCCTGTTCATGCCGTCATTCCAGTCATGCGAGCCTATCAGCGGAAGGCCGTGAGAACCGCTGGTGCTTCCTTTTTCCAGAGCGCGAAGGCAGTGCTCATGCAGCGCGGCCTTTTTGTCGGAGGGAGCATATTCTGCATATCTTTCCACTTCATCATCTTCAAGGAGGTTTCCTTCAAGGAAAGGTATTACCTCAGACAGAATGGATCTGTCTCCTGTCTTCTCAACATAGAGGGAGGTTGCGTAGGGAAGCCAGAGAAGATCATCTGAACATCTTGTTCTCACACCGGTATATCCCGGAGGGTGCCACCAGTGAAGTACATCTCCTTCGGGAAACTGCATTGACGCTGATTTGAGAATGTGTTTCCGGAGAATCTCAGGAGCAGTGTTGCAGAGAGCCATACAGTCTTGAAGTTGATCCCGGAAACCAAATGCTCCGCTGGATTGATACAGAGCTGACCGTCCCCATATTCTGCAGGACAGCGTCTGATAGAGCAACCACCTGTTGAGCATTATATTCATACCTGTGTCAGGTGTATCAACTGTGATGTTTTCCAGCAGGCCGTCCCATACACCGGGTATCTGACCCAGAACAGAACCATCCTGCATTCCAACCATGTTATCAGGGATGAGATCAAGAACCTCTTTTCTGCTCTTTCCCTGCCCGAGCAGGAAAGTAACTTCTTTGTTTTCTCCGGGGCCTATCCAGATGATTATCTGTATGGCCATGCATGGATCAAGTCCTGGATGAATGGTTCCGGAAAGACCGGTACGATGCAGAGAAGCCGGATTGTCATAATTTCCTGACCGTCCCATGAATTCAGCCCTGTCAGTGGTCAACCCGTTTGGTGTTCTGCTTGAAGCAAGAAAGAATACTCCGCCAGGCGGTTTTCTACCGGCTGTGTTGCAAGCCAGAATGGCGTTGGCATGAGTGTTAAATTCGGAAACTATGAACTGTTGTGTCTGTGCCCTGTTTGAACCCAGAACCGGTTCAATGTAAAAGGTGATGCTGATTCTTCTGTTGTGTCTTCCCGGATTTTTGAGAAATACATTCACTGCTTTCAATGGATACTCCGGTGAAACATACGCAATCATTTTCTGAATCAGACCGTGACTGTTGTGCTCCCACGATGTGTAGCCTGCTCCGTGCCTGATAAGGTAGGCTTCCTTTTCCCTCACAGGCAAGGGAGATGGAGACCAGAAATCACCGGTTTCCTCATCTCTGAGGTAGACAGCTTCTCCGGGAGTATTGGCAACAGTATCGTTATTCCAAGGGCTCAGGCGGTTTTCACCACTATTGATCGCCCAGCTGCATCCCAGTCCGGATTCGGAAGCAATAAATCCCAGAAAGGGATTCGAAATTACATTTATCCAGGGAGAAGGAGTCCATTCACCTTCTTTAAGATATATGACATACTCTCTGCCGTCTGGTGAAAAACCACCTGACCCGTTAAAGAAAAGAAGTTTTTCCGGTTTTTTCAGGAGAGGTACCGGTTCATCGGCTTTTGCCTGTACGGGAACAAATTCAGGTAGTCTTACCGGTCTTCCGCCAAATTCCCGCGTTTGCATTTCAAGTTCTGATCCGCAGTTGAGAAACACATGAGCCCATGTTTTGAGAAGAATAAGTTCACTCTCGCTGACTTGATCTGCACGAATGAGAAACACCCCTCCCGGCGTGTTCAGTATTTTGTCTGCCCCGGTTTGGCTCAGGAGTCTATTCAATTTTCCCTGAAGCTTCAGTTCATATCCTGATTCCTCTTCATTGAGAACTACAAGATCCGTGATCAAGCCTCTTTTTTTCCAAAAAGAGTGAACCCTGAGCAGCTTAACAAGCAAGTCCGTACTTTCTTCTGGTTTAATTGAAAGAAGAAGAATGGGATTATCACCGGAGATGCCAAAACGCCATAGTTCTTTCTGCCCCAGTGTATTTACTTCAAGTATTTCCGGACGGGCTCTTAGTGAAGCGGAGGGGTAAAAGAGAGAGGATAAAACTGGTTGTATTCTTTCAAGATCAAAACAGGAAACTCCACTGGTCGCAAGCTCTCTCCTGCTGAAAAAATCGGCTCTGTTAAACGAGGATTCAATTACATCCGTATCGCTGTATCTCTCAGCCAGACCCTGAATACCTGCCTTATCACTGGCGCAAAAGGTTACAAAATACAGTACACTGCTGCCTTCCGGAGGAAGCTCCAGCTCTGTTCCCATACACATCACAGGATCCAGAGTTCCTCCTGTAGTACGGGAGAGGTTGGGAATTGCTCCAGCGAGACCCTCCGGGCAGGCTGCTGAGGCTCCCCTGCCTATAAATTTCATTCTGTCAGTTTCATAACTCAATGACTTTTTCGGTGATCCGGAAATCATGTGCCCCAGAAAAACATCTTCTTCATCCCTGCTCCTTTTCCTTCTGTGAAATAGCAGTACGCCGTTGTTTGTACTGAACTCGCTTGTAGTGAAAAGCTTGTTGAAGGCTGGATGTCGGATATCATCACAACGAGGAGAAAGTACGACCTCGGAATAACTGCATATGAACAGCTTCCTCCGTACGGAGCTGTTGTTGACTATTTCCAGTCTCCGGATTCCCGCGTCTTCTTCGGGATCAACAATAATTTCCATGCGTGTGGATATCTCGTGATGTATGCTAACAAATTCAACCTTGTGGGGAAGGAAATGTATTCGATTATCCGGCGAATCAGCTCCTGCCGGTCTCAGGGTAACTGACCACAGGTTGCCTGAATCCATATCCTTCAGATAGATCCAGGTTCCCTGGTTATCCAGAGTAGTATCTGCCCGCCAGCGTGTAAGATCCAATTCTTTCCAGTTGCAGAATCCTCCTCCGGAATCAGTGATCAATTCGCCGTAACTCCCGTTGGAAAGATAGTGAACCCGCGGTACCGGAAATTCTCCGGAGACTGACCACGGAAGCAGATCAGCGTGTTGTTTACTTTCAGCGTGCCGGATTCCCGGTTCAGGATGTGAGTACACAATTGGAGGATTTGCCGGTATCTGTTCCTGAAGCAGTAGCTTTACCACTTTCATGACCGGTTCGTCGAAAAACCGATCAACCATAACATCTCTGCGCAGAAAATTTGTAATTGAGAGTAGTATCATACCTTGATGATGTGCCATGTAAGAGCGAACGACCATGTATTTTCTGCCTGCGGGAATTCGTTGCGGGGTAAAGTCCGCTGCTTCGAAAAAACCGTATCTGCCCATCATTCCCATATCAGTCATTCTATCAATATTGCGGATAACAGATTCAGGTTCAATAGAAACCGCGAGCAATGAGGCATAGGGCGTTACTACAAAATCATCCTCCAGACCTCTCTTGTAGCCAAGACCAGGGACACCGAATGCTCTGTACTGGTAATGATTACCGGGATCGAATCTGTAGTAACCTGATTCCGATATTCCCCATGGATGCCCTTTCTCGTCAGCGTGGTTGATCTGATGCCTTACGGCAGTACAACAGCTCTCACCGAGAAGAGTACCGGTTCTGTTTCCGGTTACAAGCAGGGGCATCAGGTATTCAAACATGGTTCCACTCCAGGAGAGAAGCCCCATGCCTCCCGATGCTACTGTGAGTGGCCTTGACAGATGAACCCAATGATCTCCAGGCACATCTCCTCTGGCAATAGCGATTAAACCTGCCAGCCGGGCTTCAGAGGCAAGAAGGTCATAGTAGTTCCGGTCCAGATGCTCTGACTCAATATTAAATCCAATGTGGAATACTTTTCGTTTCCTGCTGTATAGAAAACCGAATTTCATTCTGGAAAACTCTGATCTGATCTGTGATTCCAGCTTTTTCAGGTTTCTTTCTATCTTCGTTGATGTTCGAACGCTCTGTTCAAGCAGCCTGCGGAGTTTTTTACACCACTTCAATGCCTCTACTTTTATTTCAGATGGGGCAAGATCCCCTGTGACGGTGTAGAGAGTTGTTATACAGTGTCCTGTTCTTGCGGCAGTAATTTCCATTTCTTCCGGAGATGGACACGATGGAAGTGATTCAAGAAGCAGATGCCATGCGGATGCTACCGCTTTCGATGAGTTGCCTGATAAAAGGAATTTCGGAAATTTGGAGATATGCAGCATCCACGGATAGAAGTCTTCTATTTCTCTAAGCATTCCAGTCAGGTGAATGCGCATTCTGGCCGACCAGGTTCTCAGATCTCCAATTGTTTTCGATGATGTGTTTTCCATACTTCTGTTCACAACTTCAAGGAGCAGGGCATCTATACGGGAGAGTTCTCTGTTGCAGAGATCAACAAGCATATCCAGACAGATATCATTATCGTTCATATTCTTCAGAGTTCGTTCTTTCATGGCTGTCAGATTTGCGTCCAGCTCTGCTGTGTCAGTTTTCATAGTTTCCGTTATATCCAGCAGAACATTTACAGTATCCACAAAGCCCTGCCACCTCTCACGACTGATTTGAGGGCAATCGCCTATATCCCGGCATCCTCGGGCAAGGGTAAGAAGACTGCCGGAGAGGTTACCACTGTCAACAGTGGAAATGTATCTGGGTGGCAGGGGTTTCAGGGTACGGGTGTCATACCAGTTAAGGAGATGTCCCCGGTATCTTTCCAGTTGTTTCATTCCCCCGAGGGTATCCGAAACACGAAGCATAAACTCCTGCAAACCTATATATCCCATATCTCTGGCTGAAAGAATCGTCAGGAGATACAATCCGATATTGGTTGGGGAGGTCCTGTGAGCTATTCTGGCAAGCGGGTCTTCCTGATAGTGATCCGGAGGCAGCCAGTGATCCTCAGGACCGACGAAAGTATCGAAGAAGCTCCATGTTCTTACCGCTATCTTTCGTAAAATTTCGTTCTTATCTTTCCCGAGGGCAGGTTTTTCCTGCGGGGGAGTATGACTTACGATGTGTTCAACTTCCGGGGATGCCAGCCACACAAGAAGAAAGGGTATGGCCGGGTAAATTCCACTGGAACCTGTAAGCAGAAACAGAATCACAAGCAGAGGGACAATAATAAGGACAACATACATGTGTCCCCATGCCAGGCTTCGCTTTGTGTTGCCTCCAAACATTCTTGAGGTATTTGCCGCCGATGTCCATTCCAGGAGGTTTTTCCTGGTGATGGTCAGTCTAAAAAGAGTAACCGCGACCGCATGCAGCTTCATAATTGTCTCGTATGGAAGGAAGACCAGCCCGAATAATGCCCTAAGCCAGTGTTGTCCGGGAGATCTTCCCGGCCAGCGGAGTGGTTTTCTAATGGATTCCATTATTGGGCATCGGAAGAATATCACCAGAGAGATAACGGTCCAGAAAACAGGGGATCCAGGTAGATAAAGCCACCCGGACAGCAGAAGAATCAGCAGTGCGGGTTCAGAAAGACTCCTTCTCATGTTATCCAGAATTTTCCATTTATCCAGATTGGAGAAGCTGTTTCTCAGCTTTCCTCCAGAGGAACCAGGAACCATTCGCCGGAGCCAGGGTAAAAGCTGCCAGTCTCCTCTCACCCACCTGTGCAGACGATAGACCCATGTAATGTAGTTAGGTGGGAAGTCTTCGTAGAACACTATATCGCTCACCAGTCCAGCCCTGCCCTGCATACCTTCAAAGAGATCGTGGCTGAGAAGCGAATTTGGCGGCACTTTTCCTTCAAGGCTGTTTTCGAATGCGATCGGGTCGTAAATACCCTTTCCTACATAGCTGCCTTCGCCGAAAAGATCCTGGTAAACATCGGATACAGCATTTGAATAAAGATCCACGCTGAAGTCTCCCGGAAATACCTTTAAAAAAACAGAACGCCGTGCCCCGCCCGACGCTGGAAGTACTCTGGGTTGAAGAACGGAGTAACCCGTGTTTCCATCGAATTGATTCAGTGGATGAGCTATAGTGGCAACGAGTTGTGCCGCAGACCCCGAAGGTAATGCCGTATCACTGTCCAGTGTAATGACATAACGAATATTTGAAGGGACTTTTCCCGTAATGTATGAAGTTTCCCCGTGTTTCAGGAGCAATCTGTTGAATTCCATCAGTTTGCCCCTTTTTCTTTCCCATCCCATCCAGCTGTTTTCGGCGCTGTTCCAGAGTCTTTTCCTGTGGAAAATGTGAAAAATATCTCCTGATCTGCGCCCGTATCTTATATTCAGATCTTTTATTTCTCTCAGGACACAATCAAGCAGATCGTCGTCATCCGGCATAATTTCAAATGGAGCATCTTTGTAATCGGAAAGCAGGGCAAATTCAAGATTTTTATCGGGATTTCCCAGGTAATGCTGTTCCAGCTGTTTCACAAGAACTTTTAGCTCTTCTTTACTTTCGAGCAGTGTGGGAATTACCACAATGGTTCTGCAATCTCCGGGAATTCCCCTGGTATAATCCATTCTGGGAAGTCTCTTCGGAGATGTTGAATGCAAAATGATCTCGTTAATTACATCTACCCCCACCGATGATGCCGGGAGCAGGGAAAGGAGGATTACAGTAAGCACTCCCAGGGTGTCTGCTCCGCTGCCGGACGCATAGACGGCAAACAGCCACAGCACAAGAATTGTGAGTACAGAAATCCCCCCGAGATAAAAAGTGAGTTTCCAGCGAAAAGATGCGAGAAAATTTCTGCGGGTACAACCCACTGCGTGTCTTAGAAGGGCGCGACCCTCTTGTGTATTGAGAAAGAACCCCACATGTGAAGAGCGTTGGTCAGCGGAGGCTGTTCCGGCAAGTTCAACACACTTCAGGGCAATTTCAGTTTCAGGAATTTCAGCACATCTTGAGGCGTTCTCAACAAAATTTCTGTAACTGTTACGAGTTTTAAAATCCATTTTACGGTAAATTCTTGCGGGGTCATTCCTTAGAATATTTTCTACAAGGCTGACTCTCTCAAAAATATCTTTCCAGTCCACCTCGTCAAACAGACGGAGATTCAGAATACAAAACGAGATATCTTCATCGGATGTTTTATCTTCGAGAATGCGTTCAAGGGTTTCTGCGAGATCAAGAAGGACACAAAGCCGCAGCATGGATGGAACTGCCCACACCTCCCCTGTTGTCAGCGGAGTTGTTTTCTGATACTTATTCAGAAAACGAACAACTTTTGAGATATCCAGCAGTTCAGTTTGATGTTCAATAATCTCGGAACAGACGGAGAAAATTCTTGTCGCGTCATTGGTATACGCGGTTGTTTGAACAGGCAGTTGCCTGTAGTACTTGAAAGGAAGGTCTTCTCTTATCTGTCGGACAGCCCGCTGGACAATATAGTAGTTGTCCTGAAGCCATTCTGAAGCACTGGTACTTATTTCCCTGTTGTCTCTGAAGTACCGGTATGCTGATTTAACCGTATTTTTCGATCTGCTGAGAACAGAGGGTAATTTGTAAGACTTTTTCCGGCGGAGGTACCGTACACCGATTAATGCTGAAAGCATTTTTCTCCCTCCTGCTTCTCCCGCGCGTAGAAAATTAGTGGCCGGCGCTTTCTCCCGCGGCTTTTTCGGCTCTTGTTCTTGCCGCTCTGCTGAAGGGTATGTCCTGCATCACAAGAAGAGGAGTAGAACCGTAGGCAATTAAGTTGACCGCAACACTGCCGTATGGCCAGCTCGTATCACCTTCGTATCCGTGTGCGCTGAGAATGACCAGTTCAACCTTCTCACTTTTCACCAGATTCTCAAGGGTTGCAGCTACATTATTACCTGCGGTCAGTCTTGTGGCAGGTACGATACTCTCTGAGGAAAGTTGAGCAGTTAACTGTTCCAGATATTCTTTTGCCACAGCCTGATTTCTCTCCAGCAACTGCTCTGAAAGTTTTACATCTTCCGCTGAAGGAGGTAATTTTCCCGGCATTTCCGGAGCCTTCAGAACATGAGCGAGAAGCAGTTCGGCGTTCTGTGCTCCGGCAAGCATTATGCCCACTGGTACCGCAGTTTCGGCACGACTTGAACAATCAAGAGCAACCATGATTCTGCTGTAACCTGATACAAGGTTCTGTGCCCCGTAAGCCCGGACAATCAGAATTGAGGTGTAGGAACGCAGTATTATTTTCTGAACAACACTGTTTATAGTCCAGCCACTGAGTCCGCTTCTGCCGTGGCTGGAAAGAATCATGAAGTCAACACCATTGTTGTGAGCATATTCAATAACATTCTCCGCGGCAGATCCTTCAAGAAGAACACTGTTCACATCCGAAAGAGCTTCCCCAAGTCTTTCAGCTATTTTTTCAAGATACAGTTTGGCTTCCGCCCGTCTCATGTGCCAGTCAAGGGGATTAACAGGATAAATATCTGTAGATTGATCCGGGCGTTCGAGGGAATGAAGAAGAGTGACCCTGGATCCCATGGCATCAGCCATGATTATTACATGAGGTAACACACACTCGGCAAGGTCGGAGCCGTCAAGAGGAACCAGAATATGGTTGAACATTTCATCTCCTCTCGCATACACTGTATTAGATTACTAACAGGAAGGTCTCGAAACCGCAAGGGGCAGGTCAAGTCAAGAATATGACTATATGAGCTAATAACTATAATATACAGCAGCGCGACAGCAGAAAATGGACTAGGAGCGTGACCGAGAATGAAGCATCGGCATAAAGGTTTCACAATCGGCTATAATCCTCGTAGATTATTGTCAAATAGCGGTGCTATTCTCCTCAAATCTCCAAGAATTCTAACTCGACCGTGAAGCCTTTCTACTCAA
>JAUVJW010000176.1 GCA_030596465.1 Candidatus Fermentibacteraceae bacterium
TCAAGTTCTTTTATGGTAGGGTTGACTGGATGGTTTTTCCCAGCTTCCTTTGCCTCTATAAGAGCACTGGCAAAATCACATCGCGATATCTTTCCCCTAATGGAAATTATTGCCGCGTCTGACGGGGATGTTTTTTCTTTCTCGGGAACCTTGGTTATAATTTCTTCAACTTCAACTTCAACAACATCTTCAAGCTCGATATCCTCAATTTCCTCAATTTCCTCAATTTCCTCAATTTCCTCAATCGGCTCACTTTCGTCTGCCGTTTTGAAATCCTCAAGCTTATCAAGAAGGTCAGACAGAATGGATGCACCCGGCCAGATTATGAAAATTGCCCTGGCATTCTTAACAGCGGCAACAGGATCTCCGTCATGGAGCTTGGCGAGCGCAAGGTCGTACAGATTATCTGTTTTGATCTGCCGCCTTACTGTAACCATTTTGCGGCGAACAAGCTTGTTATCAGGATCATGTCGTCGAGCCCGTTCCAGCTCCTGAAGAGCGCGAACTTCGTCACCCTGTCTGAATGCATCCTCAGATCGTTCGATACACTCCTCCACAAAATCGCCGGAGCTGACTGATTTCCCTGTCTTGTGTGTTCGGGAATCACGAGTTTTTCTAAAGTTACGCATCGCCGCAACTTCACGCTCGATTTCCGAAATCCTTTTCTTAACAGACTTGTTGCCCGAATCAATATCAAGAACCTTGTGCAATTCGGTAAGCGCTTTCTGCCTCTCGCCCTTTTGAACAAGTTCTTCAGCAGAATTGATAAGTCGCTGAATCCTAGCATTTTCGCTCGCTGCCATACCCCCCCCAGTGACCATTAGGAGCCACAAAGAATAAACGTTTGGTAACACTCACCCTGTAACATACAAAAGTAATAGTCTGAGAGGCGGTGTCAAGCCCCTGTTTATACACCCGGTAACTCTGTGTCTCCATACCGCCAGAATTGGCTCTTCAGCAATTGCTGAATATCCTGTAATGGAATGGGAGACAGGTCACTTACAGCTCTGAGCAACTTTCCGTCGGTTGACAGCTCGGCAACTTTAAACTTTGGGATTCCATGCTGAACCGTGCCCAGTACCTGACCGGGACCCCTTACAGACAGATCCTTTTCCGCAATTATGAAACCGTCTGATGTCGAAACAAGCAGATTAAGCCTTTCCAGAGAGGTATGAGATACCCCCTCTCCGGGAACAAGAAAACACCATGCATTTCTTCCGCCTCTTCCAACCCTGCCCCGCAGCTGGTGAATCTGACTGAGGCCAAACCTCTCCGCGTTCACAATAACCATTACTGTAGCCTCCGGGACATCAATTCCAACCTCTATAACAGTTGTGCTGACCAGAACTGATATTTCACCTCTACTGAATTTTTGTGTAATTGCCACTTTTTCTCCCGGCGGCATACTACCATGAAGCAACGCGGTTCCAAATTCAGCCATGGGACCGTTGCGAACAGTCTCATAAGCCGTAGTGGCATCGCGAAGATCACTTTGCTCTGAAGCCTCCCTCAAAGGATAAACAAGAAAAATCCTCTCACCCTCCCGAAGCCTTGCCAGCATAAACCTGAAAACATCACTTTTCCCCGATTTATCAACCACCTGTGTTTGAGTAAATCCTCTGCCCGGGGGCATTTTGTCAATCACTGAGATATCAAGATCACCGTAAAAAGTCATCGCCAATGTTCTGGGTATGGGGGTTGCCGACATAACAAGAGCATTTGGTCTGGGGGTCCGGGAAGCCAGAAGTTTCTCTCGCTGGGACACGCCAAAACGGTGCTGTTCATCAATAACAAGAAGCGCAAGTTCGTCAAGAGGTATCCAATTTTCCAGTATAGCATGAGTTCCTATGAGAACTGATTGGGGGTTTTCCAGAAGTCTTTCAGCAATCTTTTTCCTCTCAGAACCAGTTGTACCTCCTGTAAGAAGATGAACTTCCAGATGAAATCTACCGCAAAACTCACACATACTTCTGTAGTGCTGAGCAGCAAGTACTTCGGTAGGAGCAAGTACCGCAGCCGTTTTTCCAGCCAGAGCGGTAACAACGCACGCGAATGCGGCCACCACTGTCTTTCCAGAACCAACATCTCCCTGAATAAGCCTTCTCATTGGAAAACGGCCCGACATATCAGAATGCACATCCCGACAGACACGCTTTTGAGCCGATGTAAGGGGCCACGGTAGAGTACATTCAAAGTCTTCCGGAGAAATGGAACTCAGAGGAATTCCAGGCTGCGTACTGCTTTTTTTCCTTACTGCGGTCAGCACAGATCTGTAAAGAAAAAGTTCTTCAAGAGCAAGTAAATCCCTGGCTGATCTGCCCTCCTCCGGAGAATCCGGACGATGGGCAGCGCGGAAAACATCCCACCGCCTGGAAAATCCTGCCGCTTCAATAACATTCACCGGCAGAATATCCACCAGTGAGTTCTTAACCGCCCCAAGGGCAGCGGCGGTAAGCTTCCTCATCGCACCCTGTGTCAGCCCGGCTGTAAGACCGTATATTGGAAGCATTCCAGGCGCATCTACAGCAGTCGCGGCCTCTTTGGAAAAGTAAAGTTCGGGATGGACTATGGTGTACCCCTTAAAAGATTCAACGGTGCCGCATGCAACAACTTGCATTCCTTCATGCAGCTTTGATCCGGGGAAACCGGATCTGAAAAATGTCAGTGTAATGCTACCTGTTTCATCTGATAACACAGCAGTGAGAGACGGTCCTCTTCCACGAAATTTTCTGGCGACACTCACTATCCTTCCACCGACTACAGTATCGGTTCCCAGACACAATTCAGCAATAGGAACTATCGATCTTCTATCAAGAAACCTGATTGGAACATGCATGAGTACATCACCAATGGTTCTTATAGAAAGACGCTCCAGAAGGGCTTTCCTGGCTCCACCAACTCCACTCAAACAGTTAACACTGTCGTCTGTTTTCAGATCATTCTCCAATCAGGGGTTGACGATGGCTTCTCAAATGTATAATTCAGGCCATACTGTAAAGCCACTCACTGGAGGTAAAATCTTGATGAGCGACCTAAAATCCATACGGATTGCTCTGGAAAATAAGATAGCAAACAACAAAGAGGATGTCGATGCGAGACTCAGCCTCGCACACATCTACATGGCGGATAACAACCCGGACGCCGCTTTTCCGCTTTATTACGAAATTCTGAATTTTGATCCGGAGAATTCAGAAGCCTACATGGGACTGGGACTGGCCTGGGGGTTCTCAATACTTGAGAATATCCCCGCGGTGGATCTTCATGGAGAAGATGTGGACGAAGAAGAACTGCTGATAAAAGCTATCGAATTTCTTGAGCGTTCCATTGAACTTGACCCGGAAATCACAACATCACTCAATGCTCTTGCCCGGCTGTATGTGGTCAGGGGTCTTGAGGATGAGGCAATTGATATGTTTAAACAGTCTCTGCTTATTGATCAGGCTCAACACGATGTTCTTGAAGAACTTCAAAAACTCACTGGAACACCAATATGGAAACTTCTGGAGAAGGATGTTTACATGGGAGACCCCGAAGAGTAAAACTGTAATAGACCGGACGACCGGAAATATAATCAGGCGTTGAACCAGCTGCTCTTCCTCTATTCTGTTTTCTCCCGCATATTTTTTATATCTGATACAAGCTGTTTAGCCACCGGGCATTCTCCGCCGGATCCGGTTTCGCATAACCCTGTCAGGAAATCAATTTCTGTGGGCAGTCCTCGCTCAATATCCTGAAGCATGCTGCACTTGTTTGATGAATGTTCCAGTAGCCACTCAAGAATCCTCTGACCTTCAACAAGTGCTCTTCGGGAGGGCATGAGCACTGAAATCTCCCGGGATAGTTTATCTATAAGGGGGCGCAGTCCCGACTCTGCAATTCTGTTGTTTTCAAGCCCCGAGAGAGCCCCGACAGGATTAACAATACTGTTTGCGTACCACTTGGCCCACCTCAGCTCGCCAATATCCTCAACCTCTTTCACAGGTATCCGGGACGGAGTAAAAACACCGGCTGCCTCACCTCCGGCCTGACAAAAAACAATTCCATCGGTAGTTAGTACTGTGGTTGGATCAGTTTTTCTGAAACCCATTGAGAGTACAGCATATTCCACTTCTCCCGCCAGCTTTCCCCACTCTTTACCCAGGCCCATACCATTCGATAGACAGATTATTTTCCCATGAATGAAATTTTCAATGTGTGGTACTGCCCCCCTGATTGAGAAAGCTTTAAGAGCGGCAATCACAGGTCCTCTGAAGGAAACCCTTTCGATTGATGTATGCAGTATCTCCGCAGATTGGCAAAACCGACCCTCTACGGTAAACAACCGACGCTTCTCCGGTGTACCCGGTGGACCGGCAAGGATCACTTCTCCCCCGCAAGCAGAAAGGGCAATGGCTACCGCGGTTCCCACAGAGCCATCGCCCACAACAATAATGGAAGACATAATATCTGTTTAAGCCGATGTTGTATTATCGATCAGTCCTGGGAATCGGTTTCCGCGGCATCCTCTTCCTCGTGCTGCATCTTTTCCCGGACATAATCAATGGTTTCCTCTACCTTGGCCCGGCCCTCGGAATAAATCTTTTCTACTTTCTCTCTGCCGTCATGATAGATTTTCTCAGCCTCTTCGCTGCCCTTCCCGTAGAGTTCCTCACCTTTGTAGTAAGTTTTCTCAGCGGTTTCACGAATTTTCTTTCTCGTATCCTCGCCCTTCGCTGGAGCGTAAAGAACCGCAGCCACTCCACCAGCCAGGAGGCCAGCCACAAATGCCCAGA
>JAUVJW010000101.1 GCA_030596465.1 Candidatus Fermentibacteraceae bacterium
ACTCCTCAAAAATACTGGCGGGTGTAACAAGAGTTTTCTTTATGGCGGAAGAAACCTCACGAGCGGCAATCCTCATCCTGTCCCCCAGAGAAGGAACCTTGCCAAATGCTTTCCAGACCCCATCCTTGAATCTGTTGTATGTGGAATCGGTAAGCAGTTTGTTGAGATGCCTGGAGAGGGCGCCGACATTCTTCGATATAGACATTTCATTATCGTTAAGAATTATGGTAATATCGGTTTTTATGGCTCCGGCATTATTCAAACCCTCAAGAGCCAGACCGGCTGTCATTGATCCATCGCCTATTATCGCGACAACTCGTTCGTTTCTTCCTGCCAGATCCCGGGCACCCGCAAAACCCAGAGCGGCACTGATGGAAGTGCTGGAATGACCGGTTCCGAACACATCGTACTCACTCTCGGTTCTTCTTGGAAACCCGCTGAGCCCGCCAGTCTGCCTTATGGTGTGAAACAGCTCCCGCCGTCCTGTAAGAAGTTTCCACGGGTATGTCTGATGACCAACATCCCACACAATTTTATCTGTACCCGGATCATAAATTGAGAGAAGGGCTATAGTTAATTCAACTACTCCCAGACTTGAAGCCAGATGACCTCCGGTGTTGCAAATAACACCAATAATTCTTTCCCTGACTTCCGCGGCGAGAATAACCCGCTCCTCCAGAGACAGTTCAGCTATCTGTTCCGGATTATGGATTCTATCGAGTATGTTTGACACTACTTCCTTCTTTCCGGAAGATATTCCACCAACTCTTTGATTACTGACCAGTCGCCGGCAAGAGAATCAAGACGCCGTGATATAGAAGCCGAATTTCGGCAGGCAAGTTCCTTAGCGCCATCAATTCCCAGTTCGCTCACCGGATTCCACTTACCCATACCGGCATCCTTGGAAACAGCTTTGCCCATCTCCTCGGTAGTACCTGTAACATCAAGAATATCATCTGTGAGCTGAAACAACCATCCTGTATCATCGCCAATGGATGAAACAATATCAAGCTCTCGGTCTGATACGCCTGCGGCCATTGAACCCAATTCCATTGAAACCCTTATCATCGCGGATGTTTTTCCGGCAATCATTCGTTCTGTCCAGGTGCGATCTGCTGAAGCTGGATGGTACATATCCATAAACTGTCCTCCCACGAGAAAAGAAGTTCCTGCCGCCGAAGCCAATCTTCGTAACATAGCTTTTACCTGTAACCCGGGAAGATTCGATCTGATCAGTGTTCTGAAAGCCTCCAGCAATAACCTGTCACCCGCAAAAACAGCTTTCTCCGTACCGCACACCCTGTGAAGAGCCGGTTTCCCCCGCCGGGTATCATCATTGTCCATTCCAGGCATATCATCATGAATAAGGGAATATGTATGAATCATCTCCACGGAGCATGCAGCAGGTATGGCATCCTTAAAGCTTCCTCCCATCGCAACACAGGACTGAAGGACGAAAAACGGACGCAACCGCTTCCCCCCGGCGTTAAGAGAATACAAACAGCACAGTGACTGATCGTTCTCTTCACTAAACACAGGAAGATGGTTCAAAGCTTCCTCTACACTGATCGCACTCTCTTTAAGTGAGCTCTTCAGTCGCCTGGACATACTCATAAACACGCCTTAACTTCGAAACAGCAAGTTTATCATCCAGGGTTACATCAAGACCATTTATCATCTCTCCCCCCCTGGCCACTATCAACTTGCCGTACCTGTCACTTAAAAACCTACTGATGGAGCATTTCACTTCCATACCTATTACACCCCTGGAAGAACCGCACATACCAAGATCGGTCAAATAAGCCGTTCCTCCGGGCAGCACCTGCTCATCAGCCGTCTGAACATGGGTATGTGTACCAACAAACACATTTACCCTGCCATCCACATAATGGGCAAGGGCGAGTTTCTCGCTTGTCGCTTCCGCATGGAAATCGATAACTCTTACGTCTGCCCTTGTGCTGTTTAGTATTCTATCCGCAGTTTTGAAAGGACAGTCTCCCGAGAATTCTGTGAAAACCTTGCCCTGCAAATTAATAACCTGAATAGAAAAACCAGCTGCATTTCTTGTAACACACCCGGTTCCAGGTTTGTTTTTCGGGTAATTCGCAGGTCGCAAAACCACAGATTCATCCTGCGACAGAATGGGAATAATAGAGTCCTGTTTCCATATATGATTCCCGGAAGTAATTACATCGGCCCCGGCTTCCAGAAGCGTCTGTGCTATCTTCGGGGTTATTCCAAATCCCCCCGCGGCATTTTCTCCGTTTACCACAATAAAATCGTATTCTTCCCGTACCCTCGCAAGATAGGTTATTACGGTATGTCTTCCCGGTCTTCCTACAATGTCACCCAGAAACAGTATCCGCATAGCCACAGTTACCTTGCCGTCTCTGAAGCTCTTAACTCCCTTATTACAGTAACCTTTATCTGGCCGGGATATTCCATTTCTTCTTCAATCTTCCTGGCGATCTGTCGGGCCATATCAACTGCTGTTTCGTCAGATACAGTCTCGGGTCTCACTGCTATTCTAAGCTCTCTGCCGGCTTGAATTGCGTAGGATTTTCTTACACCGTCGAAAGAATCAGCAATGGTCTCAAGACGGCGGAGTCGCTTGATGTAAAGCTCCAGCGTTTCCCTGCGAGCCCCTGGTCTGGCGCTGCTCACAGCATCTGCGGCCTGCACAAGTACAGCATACAGACTACCGGGTTCTATCTCTTCGTGATGGGCACCTATGGCATTTGCAACAATCCTGGGTTCGTTGAATTTTCTTGCCAGCTCCATACCCACCATAGCATGTGACCCCTCAATATCGTGGTCAGTTGCTTTACCTATATCGTGAAGGAGTCCCACTCTTCTGGCCATTGCGGGATCAAGACGAAGCTCACTGGCCAGCAGACCGCACATGTGTGACACTTCCAGGGAATGCTGATACATGTTCTGTCCGTAACTTGTTCTGTATCTAAGTCTTCCAAGATGCCTGATGAGTTGTGGATGCAACCCTGTTACACTTGCTTCCATTGCCAGTTCGTTTCCAAACTTCCTGATGGTGCGTTCCATTTCACCGCGAACTTTTGTAACTACAGATTCAATACGTCCGGGGTGAATTCTTCCATCATTTATCAGTTTATCAAGTGAGAGTCTGGCAACTTCTCGACGAACTGGATCAAAGCAGGAGAGAACAACAGCTTCCGGGGTATCATCAACAACTACATCTACTCCTGTTGCTTTTTCAAATGCTCTGATATTACGACCTTCACGACCAATAATACGACCTTTCATATCGTCGTTCGCAAGATTAACTACAGAAATACAGCTCTCTACAACATGATTGGCAGCACATCTTTGAATAGTGGTAGCGAGAATACTGTTAGCCTTATCATCCGCTGATCTCTCAGCCTCATCCAGTATTCTTCTGGTAAGTTTAGCAGCCTCCATGTTTGTTTCTTCACGAAGATTTGAAAGAAGAAGTTCACGAGCCTCTTCACTTGAAAGCTGGGCGACTTCTTCAAGCCTTGTATTGTGAGCTTCAATAAGTTTGTTGGCCCTCTGGTGCTTGGCCAGCAAAGCCTGCTCCATTTCACCCAGAGCAGTCTCCTGCTGGGTAAGCGAATCAGATTTGTTCTTAAGATTTTCTCTGGTTCTGTCAGACTGCTGAGAAAGCCTGTTGATACCGTTTTCTCTTTTATCAAGCTCTGATTGTTTACGACGAAGTCGCTCAAGTTCAACCGCACGCTCTTCAACAATCTTTTCCCTGCCCTCAAGAAGGGCTTCCTTCTTTAACGATTCAACTTCTCTTCGAGCGTCCGCAAGAATGCGATCCGCCTCGGTGGATGCTCCACCGATCTCCTTTGCTACAAGCATTTTATGCATGTAAAAACCAAGCACAAACACCAAAGCAGCAACTGCTGTGGGAATTACTATATGCATACCCGTATTTTCTCCGTTTCAGGCGCAGGGACACATCTATATTAATCGGAGTAACAGCGTACGCCTCCAGAACCCTGCGGCACATTCAGGAGCGCTATCCTCCGAGGACTATAACGGTTCTTTACCGCTGCCTGGACTGGATCTCTGAAAAGCGGGGGGAGCATTAGCTGTGGTAATCTTGACTTGCTCTTGACGCACAGAAACAGTTTGTTCCTGTGAACTGTCTACTGAAGTTAACACATCGTCTATTTTGTCTGCAAGAGCAGATAAAAACATCTGGTGGCTGTCTTCCATTTCCTCAAGCTGCCTGGTTTTGGTAAACAACTCATCTGTGATGTTCAACGAAGCGAGAATTGCCACTTTTGCTGTAGAAGTCATGGCCACATTCTCTGTCATCTGTCGCATGCGCATATCAAGAAAGTGGGCGATCTCCGCAATGTAAGCTGGATCGCCCTCACCTCTTATTGAATATTCTCGTCCGTATATGTTAACCCTGGTGGTTTCCGGACGGTCAGTCATTAGTACTCTTTCCCTGCTTATCTTTCAACTTTTCCAGTTTTCCAAGCAAAGCTTCTAATCTCTGCTTCAACTCCTGCCTCTCATGCAGAAGTCTGGCATAATGTATTCTGAGGAGATTATACCCCTCGGAATCTGCATTACCTTTCTGGTACTCTACCCTGTTCTCCAGCTCCTCAACCCGACCCGCGAGACGTCTGTTGTCCTCGTCCATGGACCGATACCGTAATATCAGCCTGTCAACCGCCTCTGTAAGTCTCTCTGACCCGCCGGGCATGGGCACTGTAAAACCTCCCTGTTCTACTGAAGACTCTTCCTCGCAACCTCGACAACTTTGCCGAAAGCCACAGGATCCTTCACAGCAAGATCTGCAAGCATTTTTCTGTCAATCAGAACTCCAGCTCTGGTAAGACCGCTGATAAGAACACTGTAGGTAATACCGTGCTCTCTGGCCGCGGCATTGATACGGGTGATCCAGAGGGCTCTGAAATTCCTCTTCTTGTTCCTTCTGTCCCGGTACTGATACTCAAGTGCTCTTTTGTTCGCGTCAGCGGCAACAGTATACAGCTTCCGTCTTCCACCAACATTACCTTTGGCAGCCTTGAGTACCTTCTTGTGCCTCTTGTGCCTGGCAACGGCATTTTTCACTCTGCTCATTTTTCAGCCTCCGTGGTTACTTGGGCAGGAGAACTCTCATGCGCCTGGTATCGGAGGGTGACGCGATTCCTGCTGTGCGCAATTTGCGTTTCCGCTTACTGCTCTTCTTAGTTTTGATGTGTCCGGCATGACTGTGTCTAACACGGATCTTACCGGTTCCTGTCTTTTTAAAGCGCCTTGCAGCACCTTTGTGAGTCTTCATTTTGGGCATATTGATCCCCGTCTTTTCTGCTACTTGGTGTTCTTTTCCCGTTTTGGAGCAAGTATCATTGTAAGAAACCTGCCTTCCATTACCGGTTGTCTCTCTATCTGTGCAAGATCTTCCACATCAGCCGAAAGACGGCTCAAAAGATCATAGCCCTGATCCTTGTATACCATCTGTCTTCCGCGGAATACCACCGTTGCCTTAACTTTATGCCTGGACTCAAGAAATTCTCTGGCGTGTTTCATCTTAAAATTGTAATCGTGTGTATCGGTATTGGGTCGAAATTTTACTTCCTTCAGGCCGCCTGAGTGCTGTTTCTTTCGAGCTTCCCTTTCTTTCCGGTTCAACTGATACCGATACTTGCCGTAATCCATAATCCTGCATACAGGAGGATCACTGGCTCCACTGATTTCCACAAGGTCAAGATTTGCCCCGCCGGCCATATCCATAGCCATGGCAAAATTAACTATACCTACATGCTCCCCATCCTGATCAATCAGCCTGACTGTCTGACTTCTGATCTCACCATTTACACGGGTGGAGTTTGCGATTTCCCTTTACCTCCGTTCCGGCAAGGCAGGCCTGGCACAGGCATCAGCAACTGTTTGTAACGCCTTATCAATAGACAGCGTGCCGATGTTGCCTTCACCATGTCTGCGAACAGCCACTGTTTCGGATTCCGCTTCAAGTCGACCGACAACGAACATATAAGGAGCTTTGCCGGTCTCCGCATCGCGAATCCTGTAGCCAATCGTTTCACTGCGGTTATCAAGCTCGCATCGCAACCCTTCTTCCGCAGCCCTATTATACAACTTCTCCGCGAAATCATTCTGCGCGGAGGTAATCGGTAAGATAACAAGCTGGACAGGCGCAAGCCAACCGGGGAAATTCCCGGTGTAATGCTCAATGAGATTCCCAATGAATCTTTCAACTGAACCAAACAAAGCTCTGTGTACCATATAAACCCTGTGTGCAGCCCCGTCAGAACCGATATACTCAAGATCAAATCTACTGGGGATATTAAAATCAAACTGAACAGTGGGCCCCTGCCAGTAGCGGCCCAGAGCGTCTCGGAGCTTTATATCCACCTTGGGTCCGTAAAATGCAGCTTCCCCAATTACTGTTTTGTAATCCTCGCCCATATCGTCAAGAGCCTTTGCAAGCAACGGTTCCACTTTAGCCCAATCGGCGGGATCACCGGCATAGTGTCCCGGATCAGCAGGGTCCATAAGAGAAAGTTCAATCTGATACCCGAAATCAAACATCTTTAAAAAATATAGAGCAAATCTTACAACATCCTGAATTTCCGAAACGATTTGATCTGAAGTACAGAATATGTGACCGTCATCAACTGTAAAACCCCGGACTCTCATCAGGCCGTGTAAAGCACCGCTTCTCTCATATCGATACACTGTACCCAACTCGGCAATACGCATTGGCAACTCTTTGTAAGATCGCTTTGAATTTTTGTAAATAATTATGTGACCGGGACAATTCATGGGTTTTAGGGCATACTCTCCGTTCTCAACCTCAGTGAAGTACATGTTATCTCTGTAGTAATCGTAGTGTCCTGAAGTTTTCCAGAGTTCCACCGGAGCAATATGCGGAGTACTCACAAGCTGGTATCCAGCCCGCCTGTGAGCGTCTTTCCAAAGGTTCTCAAGGTTTTCCTTTACAATGGTGCCTTTGGGTAACCAGTA
>JAUVJW010000030.1 GCA_030596465.1 Candidatus Fermentibacteraceae bacterium
AGGAACAAAGACTGCCTCTGTTGAAGCAGTTTTTCAACTGCCGGGCGGGGATGAAAAACTTATTCGCAGAGAAGTAAGCGCTCAGGGAAGAAGCCGCGTTTTCATGGATGACGCTCTGTCCACCCTTGAGGAGGTTCGAGGGATTGTACAGGATTTTGTGGCACTGCACAGTCAGCGATCCACCCCTGTTCTTCTTAAACCCGTACGACAGATGGATATTCTTGACGATTTTGCCGGTGTTTTACAACTGAGAAAAAAGTATCAGAAGGTTTTCAGTGAATGGAAAACCGCTACTGCAAGAAGTGACGAGTTGAGAACATTTCTGGGTGAGTCCAACGCCGGACTTGAGCTGCTTCTCCACGAGATATCGCTTTTTGATCAGGTTGACCCTTCCATAGAAGACTATGATTTACTTGTCAGCCAGAGGATGCAAATAAAAAAAATAATGGAGCAGTCAGCTCTTTTTCAGGAAACTCTGGACGCTCTGCACGGTGATGATGGTGTTTCTTCAGTTCTTTCGGGTGCGCTTAGAAGGATACAGAGGGAAGCCCCTGAAAGGGAGGAACTGGTAGAGCTGCTTTCTCAGGCTTCCATTTCGGTTGAAGAAGCATCCAGTCTTGTACTTTCAGATGTATCAGATATTGAGGACGCTCCTGTTAGAATTTCCGGAATAGACAGCAGACTTGATGAGTATTCAGCATTAATATCCAGGTGTGGCGGAACTGTTCAGGCCATGATTGACCACAGAGAATCGCTTACGCGAAAGCTTCAGGAGTATTCCATTGTTCGGGAAGAATTAAAAACTATAGAGAAAGCATTACCTGAACTGACAGAAAAAGTCCTGAAAATTGCTGGACAGCTTACAGCAAAGAGGAAAGCCGCCGGCAGGAAACTGTCAGAACAGTCTGTGATGGAGATGAAATGTCTGAATATGCCATTCGCGGAGTTTTCCATTCAATTCAATCCGCCGATTTCTTCCACAATTGTGGAAGAAATCCATCTGGATTCAAGAGGAGCTGAATCTGTTCTTTTCATGTTTTCCGCCAACAAAGGTATTCCACAGGAATCACTTGAGTCTGTGGCCAGCGGCGGCGAGCTATCCAGAGTTGCTCTTGCTCTTGCCCTTGTTGTCGCGGATTCTTCTTCAGCGTCTACTCTTGTGTTTGACGAAATCGACGCGGGCACCGGTGGAGAAACAGCACATAATCTTGCGGAGTCTCTGCTGAGAGCCGCTTCATCAAGACAGATCATTGTTGTTTCCCATCTTGCTCAGATTGCGTCAAGAGCGCACAGACATCTGGCGGTAACAAAGACTTACAGTGAAGGTATGCCTGTAACTACCGTGGAAACTCTTGATTACCGTTCAGGGCAGTTGAAGGAACTTACAAGGCTTCTCGGTGGCGGAGCAGGCGCGGAGGATCATGCTTCAAAACTCCTGGAATCAGAATTGTGATTACCGGCCGTTTTTTTACTGCCGCAAATATTGTGAGCATAGCCAGAGTTCCTCTTACCATTATGGCATGTGTTTCTCTCTGGCACGGCAATTTCGGTTATACCCTGTGCTTTATGATCCTTGCGATTCTTTCAGATGCAGTGGATGGTAAACTGGCTAGAATGACAGGAACAGTCAGTGACTGGGGCAAGTTACTGGATCCTCTGGCAGACAAAATAGCATTTGCGCTTTTTTCGGTAACACTGCTTATTATGCATCTGCTGCCTGTGTGGATGTTTGTTGTTCTGGCGGGCAGAGATATACTGATAATCATTGGCGGTTTTTTGTTTTACAGAAAGAAGAGACCTCCTTCTTCAAACATATGGGGCAAGCTGGCTACAACCTTTCTCTCATTCTATATGCTGAGACAGGCGATATTTCAGGGGTACCAGCTTCCACGGGCTGACTGGTTTCTTCAAACAGATGGCCTGGGTTTGCTCTCCATGCTGCTGGTGGTATTCAGCTTCGCAACTTATATACACGCCGCCATGAGACAAAGAGGGGGATCAGATGCGGCTTAAGAGACTTGAAATTGTAGGGTTCAAATCTTTTGCAGATCCTTTCAGAATTGATTTTCAGCAGGGTATTTCAGCCATAGTTGGTCCGAATGGATGCGGTAAAAGCAATGTGGCCGATGCCGTAAGGTGGGTATTGGGCAATCAAAGTCCCAAACAGCTTAGAGCAGACAGAATGGAGTCTGTGATATTTTCCGGTTCCACAAAACGCAAGCAGCTGGGAATGGCGGAGGTCATACTGACCTTCGACAATACGGACAGGTTACTGGGGCTGGAGTATGATGAAGTTTCCGTATCCAGAAGACTTTTCCGTACCGGAGACAGCGAATACAGCATAAACGGCAGTCGTTGCAGACTTATGGATATTACTGATCTTGTGGTTGATAAGGGCCTGGGATCAACCGGCTATTGGATACTCGAGTCAAAAATGGTCGGAACAATTCTCTCCAACAGGCCGGAGGATCGCAGATTTCTTTTTGACGAGGCTGCAGGCATAGTTAAGTACAAGATACAAAGACACAGGGCTGAGTTGAAGCTGAATTCAGCAGCCAGTGATCTTGAGAGACTGTCTGATATAATTGTGGAGGTGGAATCCACCTGCAATGGGCTGAAACGGCAGGTCTCCGCATTTAAAAGGCATGAGAAGGTTTCAGATACCATAAGGGCTGTGAAAGAGGCCATGAGTTACATGGAGTCCTCTGAGATCAGGGGAAAACTTGAGGAAAAAGGAAAGCTGCTTGATGAAACCGGCTCTGTTGTTGGCAGAGAAACCGCTACTCTTTCATCCAGAAGCGCGATTCTCGCGGAGGCCAGGATAGAATTCAGCCGGGTACAGGGCAGGTTGGATGAAGCCCACAGAAAGTGTGCTGAACTTGATTCCAGACTGGCATCCAATGACAGGGAAGCAGCGGTTACTTCAGAGAGAATCGCTTCAGCGGAAATCAGAATCGCAGAGAACAACGCCAGGATGGCAAGAGAACGGGAACGCATTCACAGGTATGCTTCTGATCGGGAAAAACTTGAAGATGAGAAATTACGGCTTCTTGCTTCCTCAAAAGATTTTGAAAAAGAGCACACGGAATCTTTACGGAAATTGGAAGAGCTTAAACTTCATCTGAAGAAAATCACTGCTGATCTGGTAGCGGCGAAATCTGCCAGATATGAACTGGATAGTGAGCTTGAGAAACTTCGTCAGTCTTTCCGTGAGCGGATTCGCAAGGAAGAAGCTCGCATGCAGAAGCTTTTACTGGTCAAGGAATCCATTGAAATGCTTACTGAAAGAAAAAGTGCCCTCAGCGACAGTATCTCCCGTTTCAGTGAAAATCGGGCGGTCTTGAAAGAAATAACTGAGTCTATCGAAGAATCTCTTCAGAAAAAAATATGCGCTCAGACAGAGCTGCTGGAAAAAACAGCGGAACTCAGCAGCAGAATTTCTGAATCAGGACAGAAGCTGGCTGTTCTCCGGGAGCAGGCGGGGAGGGTGAAAAGACTCCTTCAGGAATCTTCCACAACCGATTCTATTTCATCTGTTATCAAGCCGCTTCCGGGAATGGGGAAGGCAATAGGTGCTTATCTGGACAGTTTTAACTCGGCGCATATTCTGGAAGGCATTGCAGAAGACACCCCTGGTGAAGGCAGGCGATACGCAATTCCCTCAGCGGGCAATTCCGCTGAACTACCACCGGGAGCGGTTTCTCTTGCAGACTGTATTGAGAAGAAAGAAGAAGACCTGATTACCGGTACTCTTCTCAGTCATGGTGTACTGGCACCCGATTCGGCCACAGCAGCATTATGGATCCGCGAAGGATTTGCTCTTCCGGTGGTGACTGCTGACGGTGACATATTCAGACCGGATGGTTTTGTAAGGCTGGGAGTGTCGGAATCAGGCGCGGGTTCTCTGGAGCTTGCGGATATTCTTAAGGAAATTGAAAAGCAGTTGCAGGAGTCCGTCAGAGAGAGAGAGGTGTTGAATGCTTCTCTTGACCGGAATAATAAGGAAATTGCCTCTATCAAAGATGCGACAAAGAAGATACGGGATGAGCTTCGAATCAATGAGAAGAAGTTTGTGGAAACCCGGACATCACTGGAAAATACTGAAATAGAACATAAATCTATTATAAACCAGTTTGCCTTACAGAGTGCAGAACTTGTCCGGCTTGATAAAGCCACCTCGGCGGGCGCAGATGTTGCAGTAGAGGATTCTATTGCTGTTCTTGAAGGAAAAAGGACAAATGCTGTCAGCCTTGAAGAGAAAACACTGGCTCTGGTATCACAGGTGGAGATTCAACTGGGAGAGGCTGGAAGAGATCAGGATAACTGCAGTTTCAACCTCAGAGAGAATCTAAGCAGGCAGAAAGAGGTCTCGGACAGAATTGATATGTTGAGCGGTGAGACAGACGGGTTGCATAATCTTCTTGAGGAACTTCAGCGGGAAAATGATAAATCAGGAAGTGGAATAACTTCTCTGAGAAGCAGAACCGATAAGCTGAAAAAGGAAAGTACTGTACTGAAAACCAGGCGTGGTGAGGAAGAAAATTCAAGAAATGACTATTCCAGAGAGCGAAATACTCTTATGGAAAGCACGGCAGTTCTGGAAAAAGAAGTGCAGCAGATCCGGGAGAAACTGGGAAAAGCAAAGAGCTTCATGATTGAACTTGAAACGCAGACTGCCTCTCTTCGGGAGAAACTGAAGAATTTGGAAGGAGAATGCACAATTGAAGAGAATCCGTTCCTCGGAAGAACAGCCGAGGAGCTTGCTCATGAATTGTCTTCAAGAAATGCTGTTCTTGACAGGATTGGCCCTGTAAACATGCTGGCGGTTTCTGAATATGATGAAGCCAGTGAGAGACTGGAGTACCTGACGGAGCAGAGAGATGATCTGGAGAGGGCAAGAGCCTCGCTTGCCAGAGCTATTTCAGAGATAAACACTGAGGCCGCGGCCAGATTTAAGGAGACTTTCGAAAAGGTCAGGGAAAACTTTCAAAGTATGTTTATTAAACTTTTCGGCGGTGGTGAGGGGGATATTATCTCAATTGAGGGGGATGATCCTCTTGAGGGTGGAATTGAAATTCTTGCCAGACCGAAGGGGAAGAAACTGAAGAATGTAATTGCGCTTTCAGCGGGTGAGAAGGCATTAACTGCCGTTGCGCTTCTGTTTAGTCTTTATCTGGTGAAACCCTCTCCTTTCTGTGTTCTTGATGAGCTTGACGGACCTTTTGATGATTCCAATACAGATAAGTTCGTCGCAATTCTCAGAGACTTCAGCAGGAACACACAATTTATAGTAATTACACACAACAAGCGAACGATGGAAGGGTGTGATGTACTCTACGGAATCACTATGGCAGAAGAGGGTGTCAGCACTATTACATCGGTGAGTCTGGAAGAGATGGTGCGGGGAAAGTGAATCTAAGGGAAAAACTGAAAAAAAGCAGAAATGCCTTATCCCGGAAACTGGGAATGGTTTTTGGACAGGGTGTAGACGAGGATACTCTTGGATCTGCCGAGGAGATACTTCTTGCCAGTGATCTTGGCTGGGAACTCACAGAACTTGTTCTGGAACGGTTCAGGAAAGAATTCAAGCTGAACAGTAACAGCAACTGGAAAACCCTCCTTGCAACAATACTTGAAGAACTCTTCCCGGAATATGATCCCTGGATACCAGAGGCAAAGCCCGCTGTGACCATGGTCGTAGGAGTTAATGGTGCCGGAAAGACCACAACAATTGCCCGTCTTTCCCAAAGCATCGTTGCAGGTGGTGAGACTGTTCTTATGGGTTGCGCGGATACATACAGGGCAGCAGCTTCAGAGCAACTGGCCCTCTGGGGTCAACGACTGAACATACCCGTGTACACGAGTATTGAGGGTACTGATCCCGGAGCGGTAACATTTGATGCGATCAGAAAAGCAAAGTTAAAGCATTTTGATCATGTGATTATAGATACTGCGGGAAGGCTTCCAACCCAGAAGGGGCTTATGGATGAGCTCTCCAAGGTTTACCGTGTGGCTGGGAAAGCAATGGAAGGGGCCCCTCACAGGGTTCTCCTTGTTCTGGATGGAACAGTCGGGCAGAATGCCCTTCCTCAGGCGCAGCAGTTTATGAAGTTTATTCCTGTGACAGATCTTGTGGTGACTAAACTGGACGGAACCGCAAAGGGCGGCTCTGTGTTCGCCATGGCAAGGGAACTGAACCTTCCTATTCGATACATTGGCGTTGGTGAGGGGGCCGATGATATGATAACATTTGATGCAGAAGCTTTCATAGAAGCAATTGTAGGAAGCAATGACTAACGAAAATGGTCTTGTAATTTCCTCGTTGGTAAAGAGTTACGGAAAAAAAACTGCCGTGGATGATTTGTCCTTCTCTGTGAACAGAGGAGATATCTTTGCCCTTCTCGGTCCCAACGGAGCAGGTAAAACAACCACTTTGAAAATGATCAGCGGTCTCATTATTCCGGATTCCGGAGCAATTGCACTGGACTGTAAACCGGTGGATACTGTAAGACAGAAGGTTGCCTATGTTCCCGATGAGCCAACCATTTTTCCCAATCTTTCAGGCAGAGAATTTATTAACTACACCGGAAGGCTTCGAGGGTTGGATTCCCAGGTAATTCGTCAGCGTACTCAGCTCTGTTCGAAAGTTTTTGAAATGGACGGCTGGCTGGACAACAGATCCGGCTCATACTCTCATGGCATGATTCAGAGAGTCGTGTTGTCCGGGGCTTTCGTAGCCAGGCCTGATCTGTATGTGATAGATGAACCTCTGGTGGGGCTTGATCCTCCGGCAGCAGAAACATTCTGGCGAATGGTGGAGGCAGCGGCAGCAGAGGGCGCAGTGGTTATTATCTCAACACACACTCTTTCAATAGCTTCCCTTCACTGCAGGCGATTCGGGATAATTCACCACGGCAGACTTCTTAGAACCCTTTCCAGTGGAGAACTATCCGGTGGTGATTTGCAGGAACTGTTTTTTAAAGTTACCGGCACCTCACCCGCAGAAGTTCATGATTACTTTAGAAATTCCTGATAACCCTCCCTTTCCATTCAGTCATATACTGTTTATAAATCATAGACGCAGGCGACAATGAATGGAGGGGTGCTTTGGCCGGTATTCACAGTGACAAGTTTTCATCTTCCGATACGTTGACAGGGCTGGGGGATAAAGATTCCTTCTCCAGGAAGTTGACCAGCTGTATTTCCGACAATTCCCCGGAAAGTGCTGTATTTTCTTTAATCATGATTGATATAGATCACTTTAAAAGTATTAATGACGGTTTCGGGCACAGACGAGGTGATCAAATTCTATCGGAGTTTGGCAGAAGAGTTTTAGAAATATCCAGAGAAAAAGATATGATGTTCAGGTACGGCGGTGACGAGTTCACTGGAATACTTCCCGGGGCAGACAGGGAAGAGGCTCTGAGATTTGCCCATCGCCTGCTGGAGAAGGTTGGCGGAAAAGAATTTGAGGGAAATCCTCCTCTGTTCATTACCTTGAGTATTGGTGTTGCTCAGTTTCCGGTGGACGGGCGTTCAGCAAGGGAACTCTTTGATACCGCCGATAGAAGGCTGTATGTGGGCAAGCGGTCTGGCCGTAATAAAATTGTTTCTATTGATAACCCTGATAATATTGAAAACATTACCAATGTAAAAAGCAGACTTCTGGGAAGAGAAAAGGAGCTTGCTTCCTTTATGCTTTTCTCTGAGGAGGCTGCCGATAAGGGAAGAGGCTTTTTTCTTGTTCTTGGTCCGGATGGCGCGGGCAAAAGCTGTTTTCTTGATGCTGCGGCATCACTTCTCTCTCTGAGTGATTACAAACTTCTGAAGGTATCCGGAACAAGATCCGATATGCAGATACCACACCTGGCTCTTGCCTCCGCACTGGGTTGTGAGGCTGAGGGAGATGCGGTTATTGATGCTCTTTATTCATCCGCAGGGGTTTCTATGTGCCTGGGTGTATTTCTCAAAGACATGCATTTGATTGATCGGTCATCAATTGAGGATCTTCTGAAATTTTACACTATTTATCCAGGATGGATGGTGATAGCAGCCTCTACTGAAAGAAGCATGCTTAGTCAGAGTGGCGATTTTGGCGGGGTTTCAGCCTCTATTCGACTGGGTTCTATTTCTCAGGAAGACTGTAGAGCATGGTTCAGGGCTGTTTTGATGTGGGATCCTCCCGAGGGTTTTCTCGAGTGGTTCCACAGTGAGACCGGTGGTCTTCCCGGCTTTTTCGCTCAGGGAATCAAGCATCTTGAGAGAAGGGGATACCTTTTCAGTAAAAGTGGCAGCTATGAAATAGACAGCGAGTGCATGAATTTCCCACTGGGTAACAGACTGGCTTTCGGGACAACCGCCGAAATTAACAACCTTCCCGTTGATCTCACTCCGTTCCTCGGAAGAGAGGAGGAACTGGGTCGAATCAGAGAATTGCTGGACGATGGAGCAAGACTCATCACACTCAAGGGCATGAGTGGCATGGGTTGCAGACGGCTTGCCATCAGGGCGGCAGGGCAGAATGAATCCATGTTTTCCACAGGGATATGTCTTTTGGATTGTAAACCTTCTGGCGAGTCCGTACCTGTTAAACTCGCCGCAGAGCTATCTCTGCCTTCGGGCAGAGATGCAGAAACAAGCATTGAGAGCTTTCTTACAGATGCTGAGATGCTCCTTGTCCTTCTAAATGTCAGCTCCGGAGATGAAATGGTTCCTTTCATTTCCCGGCTTAATCAAAACTGCGATGAGTTGACTATTCTGGTTACATCAAGGGTTCCACTGGATATCTACGGTGAAGTGGTTGTACCGGTCAGCGGAGTTTCCACAGTGCGGCCCTCTGATGATACTCCCTCTGATGCAGCTGGAATATTCATTCAGGCAGCTGAACGACTTGCTGGAATTCGATTTTCCGGAGATCTCAATTTGAATGTGGTAGAGGATATATGTACACTTCTCAATGGAACTCCTCTGGCAATTGAGCTTGCCGCGTCCTGGATCAGGGTAATGTCCGTTTCTTCTATTTGCAGAAGGATTCGTGCCAATCCATCATTTCTTGGTGGTACGGATAAGGAAAAAACCACAGACGGACTCTCTGATCTGTTCCAGCATTCCTGGGAGCAACTTTCCACGGCAGAGAGAAATGCTGTTTCCCGGCTGACCGTATTTGCCGGACATTTCACAGTGGAGGAAGCTGAGGAAATTTCAGATGTATCCCTGGAGATGATTATGTCTCTTGTGGACAGATCGTTTCTTCTCCGGGATGATCAGGGAATACATATCCCTGCTTTGACCAGCGACTTTATTATGCAGGAACAAAATCCATATTCCAAAGGCTTTGAGGTTGCCCGGGAGATGCACTGCCGGTTTTTTGCCTCCAGAGCGGTAACTTTTGGGGCGATGGCTCGCACGGGCAGGGAGGCTGGACGGGGGCTGGACGGTATCAAGGACTCATTCAGTGATATTTCCATTGCCTGGAAATTTGCGCTTGAGAAAGGCAGATACAGGTTTCTTCGACAGATGTTGAATCCTCTGTCAATCTATTGTCTTGACAGGGGCAGGTTCCGAACAGGGTTTAATATGCTGGAAGAAACAGTCTCAAATGCTGTTGACGAGCCGACTGACGGGCTCAGGGCTATTATTCTTTCCTACCAGAGTATTCTTGCCTTCCGGATGGGGCGTGCCGCAATGTCATTGCAGCTTATACAGGAGGCTCTTGAACTGACTTCGGGCACAACTGACTGTGACCGGGCCACCGTTCTTTTCACGAAGGGTCGAATGATGGTTGCGCAGGGGAAGCTTTCCACGGCGGAAGGTTTCTTAAAACAGGCTCTTGACATATTCTCAGGAGAGAACAGGCACATAGAGGCTCTTGAAGTAGAACTTCAGATGATAAAGCGCAACCTGCGCAGCGGTAACTATAATCTTGTGCGCTCAACACTGCCTTCAGTAGCTGAAAGGTGCAGGAAGTTTTCCTTTCGCAATGGAGAATGGAAAACAAGATTGTATATGGGTAACCTGGCTGCGGCAGATGGAGACTTCAGGCGAGCAAGAGAGGCTTTCCTGAATTATTTATCGGCGGTTAAAACAGCCGGTTATACCGGTCTTTGCGCTATGGCTCTTAATGAAGTGGCTGGTGTTGAAGCCAGTCAGGGCAGTTATGGAGAGGCCGAACAGCATTATCTGGCCGCCGCGGAATACTTTAAGAGAATTGGCAGCGCTCAGGGGCAAGCAGGTATCAAGCTCAATCTGGCAATTGTGAACCAGATGCGAGGTAAAGACAGTGAAGTTAAGAAAAGTTATACAGAAGCTCTTGTACTTGGAGAGAAAGCTCATGATGAGAACATCATTGCCAACTCTCTCTGCGGGCTTGCCTTTTACTGTATCGATTCTAAAGAAGTGGAAAAGGCGGATTCTTTTCTCAGAAGAGCCGCGGGAATTGCCAATCGTTCCGGCAACAAACCCATTCTCATTAGAGCGTTGTACGGCCTTGCTGTTCTTGATCGCTTGAACAGCAACCCGATTCGCTCTGCGGTAACAGCTCTTGCTCTTCTCCATAACCAGTCCGCGGATTCAGAGTCTGAAGGCTTCTGTGTGGATCTCATGGGTAAGCTGCGGAAAGACCTCGGTGAAGAAAAAATGGAAGAGTTGCAGCAGGGTACTGAGAGCATTTCTCTACATGAGTTGCTGGGTATGCATGACATCGCGGATGAACTGGACGAAGATGGAGCTTACCGGGCGCTCTGAAAGCATTTTAATTAAATCTCATTCAATTTCCCAGTTTTACACAATTTACGAAACCGTTACCAGTATCTGTCTGCAGTCTTAAGAGATAACACCCGGAGGCAAGATCAGATGAAGGGTTCCACTGAACGGAGTGTTCACCTGCCGGGAACGTACCTGTTTCAACAACATCAACAATTCTGCCGTCAAGACCGTATACAGTAATAGAAGTACTCATCTGTGAAGGCAGGCTGCAGGTAATGCGAAGGCTGGACGAGAACGGATTGGGGGAAACGGAAGTAATCTCAACAGCAGGGGAAAGATCACCGGATTCAATACCGGTCTCAGGGGCATATTTAATCAGAAGTCCCTGGCTGTTTCCCCTCCCGGCTGCGATGTATCCGCCCTGGGAAAGCTGCCTGACAGAGTAGATAACTGAACAACCGGAATTGTATACGAAATCACGCCAGAGAAAACTGCCCTCATAATCCATTCTGTTGATCATTCCGCTTTGCTCAATAGAAGAATTACCATTTA
>JAUVJW010000196.1 GCA_030596465.1 Candidatus Fermentibacteraceae bacterium
ACCATGAAAAAGCAGATGGTCAAGGGGTTCTCCCCTTTCTCTGGCAGCCTGAACAGCAATCCTCAGGTTCTCAATAATCTCCCGCTGACCGATATACTCTGCAAAGCTCTTCGGCCTCAGGCTTGTAAAATCCCTTTCGTCTCCGTTTGTATCCTCAGCTCTGACTATGGATTCCAACGCCATATCAGCCTCTCAATTTCATTGCGGCCCTCACAAGGGCTGAAGCGGAAACATCAGCACCCACTTTTTCAGCGGCGGCATTAACAAGGGAAACAGCCTCCGACGATGGAATTCCAAGCTGTTCGAGAATGGCCCGGGCATCAGCGGCATTACCTGCAACCGCTGGAACCGAAGACATAAAACTGGACTTCGACATCACATCCTGTAGCTTGGCAACTATCTGCTTTGCACGAGAATTTCCTATACCAGGCAATGATTTCAACACCTTGATGTCACCTGTTGCAATTGCAGAGGCAAGCTCAGAAGGTGGGATAACCATGGCCTTTGCCGCAGCTCTTACACCAACTCCCGATACACTTATAAATTTAGTAAAAAAATCTCTGTCTGAAATACTGGGGAAGGCAACCGCCAGTGGCACACCTTTGTTTCCCTCATTGACTATCTGGAAAAGAAGAAAGAAAAGGGATTCATCTCCAACAGAAACATGTCGAAGAAAATAACCCGGAGCCAAAAGACGCACAGTTACCGGACCTGTCTCCAGGAGAATATAAGATTGATCCATTCCTGTTATTTTTCCTCTAATGCTTTCAAGCATATCGCTCCGCTTCATAGAGAGCGATGGCTACAGCTAATGCATCACTCACATCCAAAGGTTTCAACTCACCGCGTATACCGAAAATACGACATATCATTCCATTCACCTGTTGCTTGCTTGCCCTGCCGTTACCGGTTACAGCTTTTTTTACCCTGCTTGCCGGCAGTGACTCAACTCGTATTCCCTTCAAACCTGCCGCGAGACAGAGTACACCCCGGGCATGCCCCATAATAATAGCTGTGGCTGGATGACGGTAATGGGAATAGATTTTCTCCATTCCCATTACTTCAGGCGAATACTTTTCAATAATCTGAACAAGACCCTGAAATAATTCCGTTAGTCTGGGAGTTAGAGGATCCGATGGCTTTGACCTGATAGTTCCAGCGTCAAGCAGCTTCAAAGAACCTCCATCGGCTGCAATAACTCCGAAACCGGTTATGTTCAATCCGGGATCAATTCCAAGGATGATCCTCTCAGACAACTAATCATCCGTATCAAAGTTTGAGAAAAGAGCCTGAACATCATCAAGATCCTCAAGAGCCTCTAGAAGTTTCATCGTTCTGATTGCTTCCTTACCCGAGAGCAGCACTGTGTTGGATGGAACTTTTGTCACTTCCGAGGAGATGACCTTTATTCCAGCGGCCTCCATGGCATCCTTTACCGCAAGAATATCGTCTGGCCCCGTGGAGGCGATAATGGTATCCTCAACAACTTCCACATCCTCAAGGCCCGCGTCAAGACCAGCCTCCAGCACCTCGTCCTCGGTATTAGCGGAACCGTCAATACATATCTGCCCCTGTTTAGTGAAAAGATATGCTACGCTGTTCTTTGAACCGAGGCTGCCTCCTCCTTTTGTAAGGGAATGACGAATCTCTGCGGCAGCACGGTTTTTGTTATCTGTAAGAACCTCGATGATAATGGCAACTCCGCCCGGTCCATAAGCCTCATAAAGCATTTCTTCATAGGTAACACCCTCAAGCTCACCTGTTCCCCGCTTTATAGCCCTTTCAATATTGTCATTGGGCATATTCTGCCCTCTGGCACTGTCAACAGCGACACGAAGTCTGGGATTCATGTCAACATCACCGCCACCCTGACGGGCTGCTACGGAAATTTCCTTGACAAGGCGACTGAATATCTTACCCCTGGCTGCGTCTGCCTTGCCCTTCTTGTGCTTGATGGTACTCCATTTATTGTGTCCTGACATCTGTATCTCCTTCTATGTATGAGTTTTTCCAATGTGCTACTTTAGAACAGATACTCTCGCGGGTCAAGTTCTGTTACTGTGATAATCAACAATTTCATCCCAGTCAGGCACTGATCGTCTGAAAAAAGAAACTCCAGTTTCAGCGATAGCAACCTTTTCAACTTCCAGAATGCATGGCAGGATTATAAGAACAGATTTAACCGAAGAGAGAACTATCTCAATTTCAGCAAGCCAGTCTGCTTTTTCCGCCTCCTGTCCAACGGCAACACTTTTTGCCAGTACTGAAGCGTCCAGAGAGGAAACGGATCCACCACAGATATCAGGCAGTGTTTCCCCGACACCAATTTCATCAGGTAAATCGTGGATATGCTCAGAAAGATTAACCCCTACCCCAGGCAGACCATCCACATGAAAAGCCGGGAAAAGAAAGATTCTTCTGTCTGACTGTCCACCTGTCTCACTCTTCTTGGAAGACAAAACATCATCTTCATATCGGCTGCCGAATCTAAGCATTGTTGCTGTGAATTTGTTTCTTACAGTTCTTTTCAAAACATGAACTGTTGCCTTCACCATCCAGAAAGGAAGTGGCAAATTTGAATCCGCAGAGGCTCGACATTGCACCAGCATTGGTTCAAGCCCTTTTTCGCCGAGAGACCAGCCCTTCCCGCAGTTACTGCAAAAAAACAACTTGTCCTGACCGAGTCCGGAAAGAATGCTTCCGCAGTGTCCGCAGACAAGTCTTGTGATTCTCATATCAGACTATCCATTCCGGCATTTTTTTTCGCCATTTTCAAAAATCTCGCTGAAACAGCACCCAGTCCGTAAATTAAGAGTACAACAAACATAAACACGGGTCCCGTCACAAGAAGACCGGAAAAAATCACCACCAGAAAAACAGGCAAAAGACCGGCCCATACACTGCCCAGTATCTGACAAACCTTTTTCCAGTGCGCCGAATCAGGGGGAAAAGCCCCCCTGAGAACTTTTCCGGAACATCCATCAACAACAATTCTGTATGTTTTTTCATCAAGCACATATTCAACGACCCAGAGAGGGTAATGAACCATCTTCTCTCTGGCACCGGTAACGGCCAGATACATTGATCGCTGTTCAAGCCCCGCACCTACCCCGCTGCAGATTCGCTGTATAAACACATCCGCCTCTTCTTTCGCCTGATCAATGGAAACGGCGGGATCAACCACCCGGGCAGAAGCAGGAAGTTTTTCTGAGTCGAAAACCCTTAACGGCAACCGGGAACCGGATCTGCCCAGAGCCATTCCGGAAAGACCCATTTGGGACTGTGCTCCAAGAGATGGTATTCCCAGTGGCTCCAGGTGTGCTGCGCTGACGATAACATCAAAACCCCTGCTGATCTGATGTTCCTCTGCGCGAACCCCTTTTCGCTGCTTTACAGTTCTGTTAATAACGCCCTGTCCGCTGCCATCGTTGTTCTCAGTGTAAGTTCTCACTTTTCGTTCTTTGAACACGGGCTTTACACCAAAAACATAGCCGTCTACACGGCAGGACAATATCCAGAATGGCACATAAGTAAGAAACGGCTTCCTGACACTGCACTCGGCAAATACCCCGGCAGACACTTCCTCCAGCTTGCGGCGTACAATACGAACAGCCGCGGTTGAATCAATACTGGATTTAATTATGTATCTGTTTACAACACCTTCAAGAAGCAACGGTGTATCGCAGTTGGGGCACACGGTGTTTGTGTTTCCTTCGCTGATTTCAAGTAACCCCGCACAGGAAGGACATGAAAGGGTTAGAAGATCACTCATGATCCGCCCCTTTTACCTTCCTCCACAATCCCGGAGCAAGTATTGCGGAAGCCATTCCTAAGACGGATGCCCAGAAAACAGACAACTCCCTCATTAGAAAAAATACAAGCAGCGCAGGAACAACACCAATCAAAAAGGCAGACACAGCTTCCCTGACAGGATCAAACAAATTCTCTTCTGTAGAACCGGTAGACTCTCCCAGTTTTCTGCCGCTTACACCA
>JAUVJW010000214.1 GCA_030596465.1 Candidatus Fermentibacteraceae bacterium
AAGAGATCTTCCCTTTGTATCTTCTGTTGTCATGCCCAAATAATCACAGGCTCCGTTGTTACAGTCAATAATTATGCGGGATTCATCAAGGTGAATTACCGGAACCGCATCATTGTTGAAAAGCATTCCTAATTCCCCGTTTGTTGAACACAATCATTTTTCTTCAACTCATCTCCATAAAAATGAACAGAGTAAGATTCAAAACCGGATGTGCTGTAAATAAATTTTCCGCTGAAAAATTTATTACCGTCAAGCCATTTCATAAAAATCCTGTCACCCTCCCAGAGAGAAAGATCCATCAAATCCTGATCTTTTACCCAGAACAGATCGCCTTCATGACAGCTCTTTTTCAGGGTACCGGAGAACTTTTCAGCGGTAAAAACATACACATACCAGTCCTCCTCTCCATCAAAAGCGGGAAAGGTAAGAACACCCCTCATCCGAGGATTCTCTACTGTAAGAGCAGTTTCCTCGAAAACTTCCCGAACGACGCATTCCTCGGGAGTTTCGCCTGGCTCTATCTTTCCCCCGGGGGCATTCCACTTACCGAAGTGCATGTCTTCAGACCTGGAATTCCTGTGCATCATCAGGGTTCTGTCATTGTTTCTTATGTAACACAGAACTGCAATTTTCATAGTGATAAATATATTCAGGTTGCTTCTCTGGAACAAATAGACCACAGCGGGGTTGAACAGTATGTTAAGCACTGACTGAAAACAAAAACAGAAGGGAACAGATGATTCTCAGCATACTACTTTTTTTGCTGTCCACTACAGAAGCAGATACATTTGTTCCATTTCCTTCCGGGTATTCATCTTCACAGATTAACGGTGTCAGCACTGTTTCTGTACAACTGGAAGAGGGCTTCTTCTCGACAGAACCGGGAACTCCTTTTCTTCCCCTTGTTTCAAAAGTTTTCATCCTTCCCGGAAGATGTGAGATTGCTTTTGTTTCTATATCTCTGGATCAACCATCATCGACAGAAATACTTGTGGCGCCACTGGCTGGAACTCCTGTTGTTCAACCAATTGACGATTCCAGCAAGCCGGAACTTATTGCAACAACTCAGAGTACTCACATTGAAAATCAGGCTTTTTCCGTTCATACCGGACACATTCTTGACGCATACACAATTGTCTCCTGTTCTGTAAATCCCTGGATTTACGATGCAAACACCTGTGAACTTGGTCTTTCTCCATCCTGCACAGTTAAGCTTGACTGGACAAGTACCCGTAACCAATCAAATTTATCTGAGCATCAAATTGAAATGCTGAGTTTCCGCACAGAAGCTCTTGCTGATAAATTCGGTATATCATTCACGCGAATTCCTTATCTGCCCGGAACCGACTCCGGTATTGATTATCTGATAATCACGGGCGAAGATTTCCTCAGTGAAACCACCATCCTTGAATCTCTGCTTGAAACAAAAGGAATTACCTTTCAAACTCTCTCTGTTCAGGAAATCAGCGGCAATTGGGGTGGTATCGACACTCAGGAAGACATCAGAAACTGCATCAGACACTATGCTTTAAATGAAGGCACTGCTTTTGTTCTTCTTGCCGGTGATGAAACCGTGGTTCCTGCGCGGGAAGTTTATACAGAGTGTGAGGGCCTGAGTGAATTTGCCCCTTCAGACCTTTACTATGCCGATCTTGACGGCTCATGGGATGAGAACGGTAACGGAATCTACGGAGAATACGCCGACAGCCTTGATCTGTATGCGGATGTGCTTCTTGGAAGACTTCTATTCTCCACTTCACCAGGTGCCACTGCAATTTATGAGAAGAACACCGTTTACGCCAATGTAAGCAGTTCTGAAACATGGTATAAAAGCGCAGTTCTCTGCGGAGCGATGCTCTTCAATGAAATTGGATATGTCGGGGCAAAAGGCTGTGAGATCATGGCTGGAGAATTCCCGGAAAACTTCATTTTAACCAAAGCGTACGAATTGTCTGTAGGCGACTACCCGGACACTTATTTTCCAGTGCTTTATGGTGGAGCGGGCTGGAACCACTACGCAGGTCATGGGAATTCAAAAGGAGTTTACTGGGGCAATAACGCAGGTATTATGACTGTGCACAGAATGGATGGCTTCAGCAATCCCGAACAAACCGGAATCCACTCCTGTATCGGATGTCATACAGGAGACTTCACGCTTCGAGAGGTGACCCTTCCGGAATCACTTCTTACATTGCCTGATGGTGGTGGAATAGCAGGTATGTTCAACACTTCATGGGGGTGGGAAGGGTACTGGCCTGAGATCGGCTCTACTGAAAGACTCTGTAACTACACTGTCATGCAGGTCTACCAGAGAAAGGCTTCATCTCTGGGGCTTGCCTACACAACAGCAAAAGATCTGGAAATTCCAAATATGACCGGCCCATACGACAGAGTAATGCAGTCTGTAATATCTTTTTCCGCTTTCATGGATCCATCTCTGGAAGTTCTGGGAGTAAGCAATTTCAATCCCATTCCACCTTCACCATTCCATGTGGTCATGCTTAGCTCTAATCCGCTGACAGATGGAGAACTTACCTTTAAGGTTACCGGCATATCCAATGTCTATGATGTTGCCATTTTCAATCTTGCTGGAAGAGTGGTCAGTGAATCTGTGAGCCTTCCTCAGAACACTCTGCGCTCTGTTGATGTGGGCTCATTTCCAGTTGGCATCTATTTTGTCTCTGCCATGGCTCCCAGTGGTGTGACTGCCTCAGGAAGTTTTGTTGTTTTAAAGTAGGAGCAAATAAGTCAGTGAATGAGTGTAATGCGCCTGCACTCTGAGTTACCACCCTGGGACACCCTCATAATGTACACTCCGTCCGGGAGACTGGAACTATCCCATTCCAGAGACAAAGTGGACTCCATGTATTCAACCAGAGGCTCCGTCACTGCTCTCCCCATCATGTCATAAACCGAAAATTGAACCAGTCCGTTTCCTCCCAGAATTTCCACAACAACACTGGAGTAAACCGGATTAGGCACGAGAATGGCAAGAGGGCCCGCTTCACTCTCGTCTTCAATCGGGAACGAAGAACCACTGGCAGTATTGTTTGCCAGACCCGGTGACGAGCTGGAAAGAATATCCCAGTCCCCGGTGCAGTCCGGGGTTCGGCCGTAGCTGATATCTGCTTCCAGGGCTGGAAAGGTTACCTGATCCACGATGATCCACGACTGAAGCAGATACATCTCCTCCCCGTCTGAATCCAGTTTGAAGCAGGTATGCATGGAACCCTGCTCCTCATCGGAGTCGGTCCACACGACAAAGTAATCGCCGGGCTCAATGACTGTATCCGGAA
>JAUVJW010000183.1 GCA_030596465.1 Candidatus Fermentibacteraceae bacterium
AAGGGTCACCTTGATAAGGTCGGGGCTCCTCCTGTTTCAAGATTTGTTGAATTTCCTGCTCCTGCGGAAGAAGTCAAAGCCGGTGATACTTTCACCGTTTCGATGTTCGTCCCGGGGGAAAAGGTCAATGTGACAGGTCTTACCAAGGGTAAGGGCTTTCAGGGCGTTGTAAAGCGTCACGGTTTTTCCGGTTTTGATGCGACTCACGGTTATCATGGAAAGCGTATCCCCGGTTCAATCGGTCAGTGCGCCACACCGGGAAGAGTTTGGAAGAACAAAAAAATGCCCGGTCAGTGCGGAAATACAAAAACAACCGTGAAAAACCTCGAGATCATTCAGGTCGATGTCGAGAAAAATCTCTTGGTTATCAAGGGCGCAGTGCCCGGTGCCAGAAACGGCTACCTCATGGTGAGGAAGCAGATTCGCAGGGGAGGTGAGAGCTGATGGCAGAAGCCCGAATTTATTCCATGAAGGGTGAAGAGGTAGGCGCTGTAAAGCTCCCCGATGAACTCTTTGCAATGGGTGTTTCCACTCATGTTCTCTGGGAAGTTGTTCGTGCCGAGCAGAACAACAAGCGTCAGGGTAACGCCTGTGCTCTTACAAGAGCAGAGGTAAAGGGTAGCGGAAGAAAGCCCTGGAGACAAAAGGGTACAGGCAATGCCCGTGCGGGTTCTTTCAAGAGCCCGATCTGGCGTAGCGGTGGTGTAGCTCACGGTCCCAGGCCAAGATTCTTCAATCTGAAAATTAACCGCAAGGTTCGCCGCAAGGCTCTTGCCGGTATTTTAAGCGAAAGACTTTCCGAGGGTAACCTCAGAGTCATTCGCGATCTTTCAGTTGAAGGGAAAACCAGTGAAGTAAGAAAAATGCTGGGCGGAAATGGACTCACCGGCAAGAAAGCCGTGATTCTTACCAATGGTGACGATCTGGTTGCCAGAGCCGCCGGTAACATTCCCGGAGTCTTTGCGGTGGCAGCAAGCCATGTACCGGTAACAACTCTTGTTAATTCAGAGGTAATACTGGTTGCAGAGAATGCTCTGGAGCAGCTGAAGGCGAGGGTGAACTAAATGGACCCACGTCAGATAATTCTGGAACCTATTGTAACTGAGAAGTCCACAATTGCACGCGAGCGGTACAACAAGTACAGTTTCAAGGTGATTCCTGATGCTACAAAGCCTCAGATCGCAAATGCAATTGAAGAGATTTTTGAAGTTAAGGTATTGAAGGTTCACACAATAAACATGGATGGCAAAGTCAAGAGACTTGGCCGGAACCTGGGTCGCAGATCTGCCTGGAAAAAGGCAATCGTTACCCTCGCTGAGGGCGACTCTGTAGACTTCTTTGAGGGGGTGTAATCATGGGACTTAAAAGATGGAAACCCATGACTCCCGGTACTCGTTTCAAGGTTTCTCCCGATTTCGCGGAGATCACAAGAAACCATGGAGAGAAGTCACTGATGACTCCTCTCAAGAAGACTGCAGGCAGGAACAGTAACGGTCGCATTACCGCCAGACATCGTGGTGGTGGTCACAAAAAGATGTACCGTTCCATCGATTTCAAACGCAACAAAATCGGTATTCCCGGAAGAGTTGCTACAATTGAATACGATCCTAATCGTTCAGCAAGAATTGCACTTGTGGTTTATGCTGATGGCGAGAAGCGTTATATCCTTGCGCCTGCGGGTCTTGCTGTAGATTCTCAGATCATGTCCGGGCCTGATGCAGTTCCAGAGGTTGGTAATCACCTTCCAATGAGCAGAATCCCACTGGGCACGATGATTCACAATGTTGAGCTTAAACCCGGTAAGGGTGGCCAGATGGCCAGAAGTGCCGGAACCGCAGTTCAGCTCATGGCCCGTGAGGGCAACTACGCCATGCTTAAACTCCCCTCAAGAGAGATGCGCAGAATACCGGTAAATTGCGCGGCTACAATTGGGACAGTTGGAAACATGGAGCACAATCTGGTTGTGCCGGGTAAAGCCGGAGCCAGTCGCTGGCGCGGCAGGAGACCCCACGTTCGCGGTGTAGCTATGAACCCTGTTGATCACCCAATGGGTGGAGGAGAGGGTAAAACCAGTGGAGGACGCCATCCGTGCTCTCCATGGGGACAGCTCGCCAAAGGGCTTCGTACCCGTAGAAACAAGAAGCAGTCAGACAAGATGATATCAAGACGCAGACCAACCGGTAAGAGGAGGAAGTAGTTATGGCCCGTTCACTCAAGAAAGGCCCATACATCGATGCGAACCTCCAGAGAAAGGTAAATGTCCAGAAGGAATCGGGAGACAAGAGAGTTATCAAGACCTGGGCTCGCAGGTCAGATATTCCACCCGATTTTGTGGGTCATACCTTTGCCGTACATAATGGCAGGAAATTCGTACCGGTGTTTGTGGTAGAGAACATGGTTGGGCACAAACTCGGTGAGTTTGCTCCCACAAGAACCTTCCGCGGTCACCGCGAGAAGAAGGCAACAACCACTTAAGGAGGGGGAGAATGGAAGCAATAGCAAAAGCTAGATTTGTAAAAGTCCCCCCGAGGAAGGCTCGCGCAGTAGCTGACCTTGTAAGAGGTAAGTCTGTTAATCAGGCTCTGGCAATTCTTATGACCGTTCCGAAGAACGCATCAAAGATCATTGGTCGTATTCTTGACTCCGCTGTTGCTAACGCGAATGTCAAGGCTGAAGGTGCAACCCTGGATATTGATGATCTTAAAATCGCGGAGTTAACAGTTGATGAGGGACCTACCGTAATGCGATGGAGACCCAGAGCCCGCGGTAGAGCAACCAAGATACGCCACAGGACAAGCCATATCATGATGAAACTTGCCGATGGCGCCGAACCTGGAGAGGAGTAATCGTTTGGGTCAGAAAACCAATCCGATCGGACTCAGGCTCGGTATAAGCCGGAGCTGGGATTCGAACTGGTTTGCCAGAGGAAGAGATTTTGCCAGATTTATTGAGGAAGACGAACGTATCAGAAGGTATGTTTATCGTCGTCTTGAGAGAGCCCAGCTCTCCAGAATTCTCATTGAGCGAAAGCCTCAGGAAGTACAGGTTGTTATCAGTACAGCTCGCCCCGGTCTTGTTATCGGAAGTCGTGGAAGTACAATTGACAGTCTTACCAGTGAGCTTAAGCACCTGACAAAGAAAACTGTAAAGATCAAGGTCAATCAGGTGGAGAAGCCGGAAACTGATGCCATGCTTGTGGCAGACAGTGTGGCTCGCCAGTTGGAGAACAGGGTCAGTGTACGAAGAGCTATGAAGAGAACCATTTCCGATTCCATGCGTGCTGGAGCACTGGGTATCAAGATTACCTGTTCCGGTCGTCTGGGTGGCGCAGAAATGTCCAGGGTCAACACTTACCATGAGGGAAGAGTTCCCCTGCACACTCTCAGAGCGGATATTGATTTCGCTAAGGGGGTTGCCCGCACAACATACGGTGTAATCGGCGTTAAGGTGTGGATCTATAAAGGCGAGGTACATGAAGTACCTGTCGCTGGATTCTAAGAGAGCGGTGATATAGAATGTTAATGCCGAAAAGAACGAAGTTTCGTAAGCATCACCGGGGTCGCATGCGTGGCCGCGCCAAGGGCGGAGACACAGTAGCTTTTGGTGAATTTGGTCTGCAGGCCACAGAGGCCAGCTGGGTAACCAGTGCTCAGATCGAATCCGCTCGTGTTGCTTTGACGCGACATGTCCGTCGTGGAGGAAAAGTGTGGATCAGGCTTTTCCCTGATAAACCTGTTACCTCTACACCGGCGGAAACAAGAATGGGTAAGGGAAAAGGAGCGGTCGATTTCTGGGTAGCTGTAGTTAAGCCCGGAAGAATGATGTTCGAGATCGAGGGTGTTCCCCTGGATGTTGCCAGGGAAGCAATGAGACTTGCAGGCCACAAACTTCCTCTTAAAACCAGGTTTGTAGCCAGGGACAAGGAGGTTATTCAGCGATGAAAGTACACGATCTCCGGTCCATGAGTCTGGAAGAGCTTCAGGAGCAGGTGCGTGACATGCGGGCAGAGGTTTTCAATCTCAGATTCCGTAAAGCTGCCCACCAGCTTGAGAATCCACTGAAGATTCGCGACTCCAGGAGAAGTCTTGCCAGGGTTCTGACACTTATACGTGAAAGAGAGCTTGGCCTGATTACGGACGAGGAAGGGAGTTAACGGTGGAAGAAGCAACAAAAACAAACAGGAGGGTTCTCCGAGGAGTGGTTGTTTCGGACAAGATGGATAAAACCATTGTTGTCGAAGTGACCACAATCCGATCCCATCCTGTTTACAAGAAGAGATTTAGAACAAGCAAAAAATACTATGCCCATGATGAGCAGAACCAGTGTGGAGCAGGAGATGTGGTAACCATTTCGGAAACCCGTCCCACTTCAAGACTTAAGCGCTGGCGTCTGCTTGAAGTCGTGGAGAAGGCACTTTAGGAGGACTATAGGATGATCCAGGTGGAATCCAGACTCAAGGTGGCCGACAACTCCGGCGCCCGCGAGGTTCTCTGCATCAAGGTGCT
>JAUVJW010000133.1 GCA_030596465.1 Candidatus Fermentibacteraceae bacterium
AGAAGCCATGATACATTGCCGACGCGCAATGGATATCTATAAGGAACTTGGAGACAAAACAGGTATTGTAGCAATTTACGGGAAAATGGGGCACATGTATCTGACTCAGGGGCTGGGAACTAAAGCCCTGGAGTACTACCATGCAGCTTTGAAGACAAAGCAGAAATCCAACGTCGGAGAGAAGGAACTTGCTTCATGCTATTTCAATATTGGTGTCTGCTATGCGACTATCAACAAACTTGACCTTGCTCTCTCCTTCTACGAACCTGCACAGTCAGTCTGGGAGCAGTCAGATAAAAATTGTAATCTGCCGATACTCTACAACAATCTCGGCACCATTTTCGGTAAAAAGGGCGAGCTTGAAAGCGCCCGGAAATACTTTCTGAAAGCTCTTGCTGTCAGTGAAGCCATTGGGGAAAAAACGCAGACAGCCAGCACACTTTGTAACCTTGGCAGTCTGTATGAAGACCTGCGCGAATATGAAGTGGCGCATGAGTACTATCTCAAGAGCCATGCGTTGTATGAGAAACTTGGTAACAGGTGAGGAGCAACCTACGCAAGTTCCTGTATAGGCGGTGTCTGCATTCATCTGACCCGTTTCGATGAAGCGGAAGAACTAATCGGGAAATCCCTGGAATTATGCCGATCACTGAAGATGGTGGATATGGAAATTGCCTGCCTGGGCAAATTAACGGATCTGTACGAAAAGAAGGGTGATTTGAAGAAGGCGCTTAATTACTCAAGAGAACTCAACACGCGTCAGAAAGAGCACACAAACGAGAAGAGCATAGAAAAAATATCTACGCTTCAAGTGCAGTTCGAGACCGAGAAAAAGGAAAAGGAAGCTGAGATATACCGTTTGAAAAACACAGAACTAACTGAAATCAACAATCAGCTTCGTGATGCAATTGCGGATGTGACTAAGCTTCAGGGAATGCTTCCGATATGTGCGAGTTGTAAAAAGATCAGAGATGATGAAGGCTACTGGCAGCAGATTGAGTCCTATATTTCCGATCACACAACCGCGACATTTTCCCATGGAATTTGTCCGGAATGTTTAATCAAGCTTTATGGTGAGGACTACTCCTCGAAGAAAAGCGAATAGTTATTTACAGGGAATCAGCTTCATTTGCAGTTATTCAAACACATAGGGTTGAAAGGCAAGTATCTATGCAAAAGAGAAAGATGCTTCTATTTGTTTCATTAGTGCTGCTGACTTCGGTGTCATCTGCACAAATGGAGCCAGCGGTTCAGTGGACAAATACTTTTGGCGGCAGCATTTACGAGTTCGGACGGGGTGTTCAGCAGACAACAGATGGTGGATACATTGTTGTGGGAGATACGGATTCCTACGGGGAAGGTAATTTTGATGTCTGGCTTATAAAAACAGACAGTGAGGGCGATACCCTCTGGACAAAAACTTATGGATGGCTCGGAGAAGACCGGGGGTTCTCAGTAGATCAGACCGCAGACGGGGGATACATTGTAGCAGGCTATACCAGTTCTTACGGAGCAGGCGGCCTTGATATGTGGCTGGTAAGAACTGATAGTGCCGGAGATTCTCTGTGGACAAAAACATTCGGTGGATTATACTGGGATTGGGCCACATCAGTACAGCAAACCTCTGACGGAGGATTCATTCTTACAGGCATGACGGATACCTCCGGTACGGGAGACTGGGATGTCTGTCTGGTAAAAACGGACATAAATGGAGAGGCTGAGTGGGTAAGACTGTTCGGAGCTGACAATTGTGATAACGGTATGTCGGTTTGTCAGACCGATGACGGTGGCTATATCGTTCTCTCTGATACCTATTCTTACGGGGCGGGAAGCAGCGATTTCTGGTTGATAAAGACGGACGGCAATGGTATTTCGTTATGGACGAAAACTTTTGGGGGAAGCGACTGTGAGCGCAGCCACTCTGTACGGCAGACTGCAGATGGAGGATACATAATTGCAGGTGACACAAAGTCATACGGCTCAGGTGATTATGATGTCTGGCTGGTGAAAACCGACAGCAGTGGTGAAAGTGAATGGACACGAACTTTTGGTGGGGTTGACGAAGACTGTGGCTGTTCGGTTCGGCAAACAGATGATGACGGGTATGTTGTTGCCGGTTACACTGAATCTATTGGAGCAGGAAACTTTGATGTCTGGCTTGTGAGGACCGATGATACAGGTGATACTGTCTGGTCGAAAACAATTGGAGGAGAGAATCTGGATCGGGGCAGATCGATTGATCTGACCTCGGACGGCGGATTTATCGTCGCTGGGAGTACATACGATTATTTTGCAGGGGAGTACAATGTTTTCCTAATCAAACTGGGTCCGGAAACCTCGATTTCTCAACAGCCTGGTTTGACACCCGAGTTGTCAGATATTCACACTTATCCCAATCCTTTCAGCTTTTCGGCAACAATTGCTTTTGCTGTTCCATCAATGTCTGAAGGGACGGTGTCTCTGTCTATCTACGATGCTTCCGGCAGAATTGTAATTACTCTTGTCAATCAGCAGATGAAAGCCGGTTCCTATTCTCTTGTCTGGGACGGGACTGACGGGGAAGGCCATCGTGTTTCTTCAGGGGTGTATTTCTGCAGGCTTGAAGGTTCCTCATTCAGCAGCACAACTCGTCTGATCAGGATGTAAAATTGTATATGAGAATAGGCTGGATATCATGTGTGCCACGAGAAGCTGTTTACAACAATCAGGCCCGGTATTGGTATCAGTCATGTTTTAGGACATGTTAAACAGAACTATTTTCACATAAAAAAGGGAGAGATGTATGGCGCAGGTTAAGAACAGTGACGAGCTCAGAGTTCGTCTTCAGCAGGCTGCGGGAGAAGATATCCTTGCATTCGGATGGGGTGTACTTGGCATGAAGAATGTGTTTGCCGGGCTTACTCCTTCAGCTCTATTTCTTGAATTTGTCTCCTTAACGGGAAAAACTAAGGATATGAGGAGAATTCCCTTTGAGGAACTGGAGTTTATCTATGCCGTTACCGGTGATGCATCAACCCCGAAATTGATGAAGCTGAGCCTTGACTCAAGAATTACAGAAGCCATGACCGGAACACTCCTCTACAAGGAGAATTCGGGAACGCTGTCTCATATACTTTTCAGGAAAATGCCTAACCATGACACTAACAATAAAGCTCCATTCAGAATCATTGAGCAGCTTACAGCGATAAAGCCTGAGCTTGTTCGCATGCCGGACATAAAAACAGTCAGAAAACCGCAGTCAAAGGGTGGCTGTATACGCCGTTTTGCCCTTATCTCTTTGTTTCTTTCGATTGTTTTCACCGTTATCTTTGCCATTACATTGAAAGAGGGTTTTGGAATGGCATCAATAGTTGGTTTTTCAATCGGGGTTCTTTTTGGTGTCATATTTGCTCCTATGATACCAGTTTTCAAGAGGATGTTTACCGGTCAGGGGTAATTTATGCCAGATACGGCGAGATGGAAATGACGATTCCGGAATAGTATTACTGCTGGCGCTTCTTTCTTTTCCATGCGTTGATATTTCTCATGGAGGTGTAACACACAGGCCTGGTGTTAGTGAGGGAGATAAGTATCGGGGTCTCGGCTACTCCACTGGAGTAGTTCTCAAGAGTGGTTATTTTGCAGAATACAGATTACACGGAAGGAGCTTCTTTATGAAATCAGGAGTGTTTGTGTTTGCGATAGTAGTAATTTGCTCTGCGGTATTTGCAGTGGAGACTGATTCATTACCAACTGTTGTCGTTGTTACAACAGGGGGGACTATCGCGGAGAAGTATGATTCGGCCACAGGTGGTGTTGTACCTGCTGTGTCCGGCAGTGATCTGCTGGCGGCAGTTCCAGGGTTGAACAGAATTGCAAACATAGAGGTAGTAGAATTCTGCAACATAGACAGCTCTCACATGACACCTGATATCTGGAGGAACCTCAGTTCCAGGGTACAGGAGATACTGGAGCAGGAGAATGTCAGGGGAGTTGTTATTACACACGGTACGGACACCATGGCAGAGGGGGCATTCTTTCTTGAAACAACCCTTCAGAGCGAGAAGCCTGTGGCTTTTACCGGTTCTATGCGCAGTGGCTCTGACATTAGCCCTGATGGTTCGGCCAACCTGTACAATGCGGTTCTGCTCGTTTGTTCACCTCAGGCTGATGCATGGGGAGTAACCGTTATTCTGAACCAGTACATCAATTCCGCAAGACATGTAATGAAGGACAATACCACAAATATTCAAACCTTTGATTCCGGAGACTATGGTTATCTGGGCTATATAGTTGAAGATCGGGTTCTCGTTTACAATGCGGTACTGGAGCATACCCGACTACCGTTGCCGGAAGCACTCCCGGATGTTCCTCTTTTTTATACATTTGCAGGAGATGATGGCAGTTACATAAGGTATGCAGTTGATCAGGGAGCATCAGGTATTGTTGTGGTGGGTGTTGGTGCAGGCAATGTGAATGCGGAGGTGTATCAAGCTATAGAGTATGCTCTTGGGTTGGATATTCCCGTGGTATTCTGCAGTAGAGTCCGTTATGGTGAACCACAGGCTTTGTACGGTGATCAGGGCGGAGGCAGCTCTCTGGTGGAAGCCGGAGCATTACTGTCGGGAGATTTGAGCCCTTTCAAGGCAAGGTTGCTGCTGATGACAGCACTGGGCCAGGCGGACATGAGCAGTGATGAACTGGGGCTGCTGTTCAGAGCTTATTGATAAAAAATCTTTGTCAGGCAGGAGACCAGATATGTTTCTTGAAAAAAGGCTTTTCCCCGTAAAGAAGATAATACGGGAAGAGAGCTGATAAGAATCCTCGCCGCGGATGATTCAAGCGACAATCGTTTTCTTCTTAATGTCTTCCGGGAGAGCAAATATGATATCATCCTCATGGACATGCAGATGTCCGTGATGGACGGTTTTGCTGCGACTCGTCTAATAAGGGATTGGGAAGACAAAAACAACCTTCCGGCGCCGCCGGTTCTTGCCCTGACGGCATATTCCCTGCCCGATGAGATCAAGCAGTGTACTGATGCGGGATGTGACGGTCATATTTCAAAGCCCCAGTGATAGTAATAGAACGAATCCGATAACGAAGGTAGAAAGGAAGTATTGATCAGTTAATCCGGGCAGACGGATTAGATTTTCCCGGTTCAGATTATTTTTCAGGATTTCTGTTGAAGAATTCACTGATCCACTGAAAGTCACAACCCGCATTGAAAGCAGCATTTTTGTCGGCGTCCCTGTCGCCAACGAAAAGAACGCTTTCAGGAGAAACCCCGTATAGTTTCATCAAACGGTTAAGCATTTCAGGAGAAGGTTTTCTGCAGCTGCAACCGCTGTAGGGAATGTGAGGGCACATTTCGATAGTTCCTTCCGCTGGGCTGAAACCAAAGGCTTCCCTGAATGTATCTTCGAGCAGGCTCATGGCAGTATCTTCTGCGAAGTAACCGGAACCAACACCCCCCTGGTTGCTTGCTATGCCGTATCCTGTGCCGGATTCAGCTCCGGGATGAGTCCAGTTGTAACTGGCAAGTTTTTCAATCACATCTGGATACAGGTTCCATTCACCCGGTTTGTTGGGGCATGGCTGTCCCGGAACCGTACAGTATCTGAGCGTTCCATCGGCATCAAAGATTATTAACCTGTATTCCATTTACAAAATACCTCCTCGTTCAGTTCAGGGTAAATCCAAGCGGTATCCTTTTGTAAAATACTACCTGAGAAAAAGAGTGCAAGTTCTTATAAGATGTTCGATACTGCACAACATTGGTATACAAACAGAGCTTTCCTGATGGTGTCTTTGCACCGTGAGACATTATTACCCGGTCAGATTGAGGGATCCATGACCCTGCCCATGAAAACTATTGTGTTGGTTGTTCTGTCCTGTATGAGGAAATGAACGGCCGGTTAATGTTCATTTC
>JAUVJW010000179.1 GCA_030596465.1 Candidatus Fermentibacteraceae bacterium
TAATAACTGTCGTATACTGCTGGCTCTCCAGAGCCCCAGCAGCGTTACTGGTTCAATTACATAGCGGTGCTATGCGCATAAACCAGTGCCTTGCCGGAACTCAGAATAGCAACGCATTAGGCCGACACTTAATACCTGACAGGGTACTAGCACGGCAGCGCAAAGCTTCGTTGTGATGGAGTAATTCCCGGAGTTTCTCCGATAATTATTTCCGGCTGAAAAGTGGTTCCACCGCGCTTTCAAATATTTCCTTACAAGCTTTTTTAACCTGTTGTTTATACTCTGGAGCACAGGCAACCGTTAACAGGCTTCGGTTGGGTCTGGCCTTCATCATGTATTCTGCGAAGGGTGGATCAATTTTTTCCAGTGGTATCATCCGGTCTCTTTCGCTCAGGAACCTGATGTCCAGTTTCTGGAATCGTTCTTCGGAGATTTTTACAGCTTCGATTGGAAGATCCACGAGAATATATCCCGGATCAATCCCGGCTTTTTGTGATATATCGGTTGTGAGAATATCTGCTATCTTTTTTGGTGAACTGTTCTGATTTCTGAGGCTGTTAAGGAAATGAGTATCGCTTTCCGAGGTGGTCACCGAGTCAATTCTGAAAACCTGAGAGAAAAGACCCTGTCTGTATTTTACCCTCCACGCCATCTCTCTTACCCATGGATCCGCGGATTTCTTTTCCAGAAAGCTGAGAACCTCGTCATCGGTCATGAACATGAAGTTTTCTATCTCATTGAGTTCAATTACGCTTTTTCGAGCAGCGCCGAGCAGCATTCTGTCAACAATTCGAGTTTTCCTGTGAAGGTAGACCGATGAGTACATCTGAAGTCTTGCAAGAAGGAAATCTCTTATGGCATTCAGCCCCTTTTCCAGGAAAACAAGTTTACCTTTTTTAATTGCCATGATGGAAATAATCCTGTCTACCTCGATGTGGCCGAAGGCAACGCCAGTGAAATGGAAGTCTCTTTGGAGGTAGTCAAGCATGTCTGCATCCACTTCTCCGAAGATCATCTGCTGAGCAAATTCTTTCTTTGTGTACCTGCCGGTGATCAGATCTGCTACATCAACGGGATTGATACCGTATTTTTTGAGTATCCCGGGAATCTTTCCTGCTCCTTTTACCGGCATTGTTGTTCTGCCGGTGACCATGTCCGCAACCAGATCCATATGATCTTCACCTGTAAGTTCAAGGTAAAGGGGTTCCAGTGTGTGAGACCACGGAGTATGGCCAATGTCGTGAAGGATTCCTGCGGCCTCTACCAGGTTCCTGGTGGCTTCTGTAGGGTCATTGTATTCCTCCGGGCTTCTGTCGCTGAGGTGACCTGCTATACGACCCGCAAGATGGGAAACTCCAAGGGCGTGGGCAAGTCTCATGCAGTGAGCGCCCGGGTAGCTTTGAAATGTAGTTCCCAGTTGATGAATGAAACTGAGCCTTTGAACCTCTACAGTTTTAAGAAGTTCTTCCTGCAGTCTCGAAAGACGTATAGTACCCAGTACGGGTTCTCTGATATACATAACCTTGTGACTCATTCTGCGTCCCCCTCTTGCTGATTTTTCGTTGCCCTGTATTGTTACTTGACCATAGTATGATAATATTCAAACCTTACAGAGAGGAGAAATATGGGATTGTGCGATTTTCATACGCACAGCACAGCTTCAGACGGAAGGCTGACTCCAACGGAGTTGATTGAAGAAGCAGCCGGATGCGGTCTCGACGGATTTGCCATCAGCGATCATGACACTCTTGCCGGTGTTAAGGAAGCCACAGTAAAATCTTCGGAACTTGGGTTGTTTTATGTTCCTGCGGTGGAGTTCAGTGTGGACCTTCATATTGGCGGGTCAGCTCATCTGCTGGGATATTTTCCAGGGGCAGATCTGTCGGTTCTCTGTGATCCTTTGTCAGAAATCCAGAAGGCACTTCAGTATGTTGTTGATGGAAGAAATACCAGAAACCCCGCCATTGTGCAGAAACTTAGAGAACTGGGGTTCAAAATAACAATGGAAGAGGTCATGGAAGAGGCTGGCGATGCTGTTGTAGGAAGACCTCATATTGCGGCAGTTCTTGTTAAAAAGGGGCTTGTCGGGTCATCCGAAGAGGTATTCAACAGGTATCTCGGATCGGGAAAGTCGGCTTATGTGGAAAGAAAACGCCTTGGAGATTACAGAGCAATTGAGTTAATCAGGCAGGCCGGGGGGCTGCCGGTGCTGGCACATCCGAAGTATATTCAGGTAGAAGGTTTTCGTGAGCTGGGGGCTCTCGTGTCTTCTCTGGTGGATTCCGGTCTTGCTGGTCTTGAAGCATATTATCCCGATCAGTCAGGTGCTATGGTTTCTTTTCTGGAGGACGCAGCGAGAAAACACAATCTTCTTCTTACAGGGGGAAGCGATTTTCATGGGATCAAACATCCTGTTCCCGGCTGGCGTGACGGTTCTTTCGGGGTTGATACAGAAAAGGTTATGAATTTTATGAACGAATGCATTTCGAGAGGAAGTATTACCAATGGCAAAACTGAGTGACCTTGTTAGACAGATTGATAAGACTGCAAAGGCTGGCGATAGAGAGAAAGCTCTTAAGATGCTCGACAATCTACTGAAGAAAGTTCCCGAGGCAAAAGCAGCATCTTTACTCAAGAGACAGACACTGTACAGAAGTGAGCTTGCGACCGATCAGCGTATCATTGCATTGGAGAATCAGTACGGTATCTAAATTACTATGGTTTTTTCTTTTGCTCATGTTTGCGGCCTGCGGTCCCGGGGTCGTGTCCCGATCTTCTGATATCTCTTCTTATGCCGCCAGGGCTTCGTGGCAGTGGGAAAGCACTGACCATTTTCTTATAAGAGGAAGAGCAAGACTTGAGGGCGAAAATCAGGTTTTTTCGGGTCCGTTTCTGCTTTGGGCATCCAGGAGCATACCGGCTGTCAGGGCTGATTTCTGTGGTCCTGACGGATCTCCTCTGATTTCATTACTGTTAAACTCAGCAGGTTGTCTGGTTTACCAGCCCGAAGAGGCATCAGCCTGCTATTTCACAGGGGGAATGCCTTCAGGGAGCGGCTACCTTGATGTTTACGCAGTTATTTCTCTGATCAGAACTGGCTTTCCAGCGGTACCGGTGCAATGGGAGATGGTTGCATCATGCGATACTTCCTCAAGGGAGGAAAATCAATGGTTTTTTGTTTCCTCTTCTGTTGATACCGCAGTGGTTTCTCTTAGACACTCTCAGCTTTTCCCTCTCTTTGATACAGGAGATTATTCCCTGGAAGTTACAGCAGCATCCTGGCATGATGAATTCAATGCCTGGCCCATGGAATGGAGGTTCGGTTCCCCATCTATGAATGCTATAGTTCATATTAGAAACTATGATGTTCAGTCAGAACCCCAGGGCTCCGTCTGGTCTATGGTTGTACCTGTTCCCGTGGATACCGTAAGTATTGATAAAGGATCATGGGAGTATGCCTTTGATCTTCCAATTCGTTAACTGCTTCCAGTTAACACCACAGCCTGACCGTATACCCTTATAGGGTAAGCCCTTTTCATCTGATTCAGTAAGTAGTATATAGACTGCGTTACCAGAGTAAACATACCGATTCTACATCAGGAGAATGAAAATGGGTATAAGAAATATTTTTGCCAGGATTACAGGTTCGGACAGCTCCGGTGGAACTGGAATGTTTTCTTCTGCAATGGCAATAGATCTCGGCACAGCCAATACAATTATTCACCAGCTTGACAGAGGTATTGTTCTGGAAGAGCCAAGTGTAATTGCTATTGAGAGAGACACTGGAAATGTCCTTGCAGTTGGTAGAGAAGCAAAGGCCATGCTGGGTAGAACAGGTCAGGATATATCTGTGATACATCCCCTTAAAGACGGTGTTATAAAAGAGGCTACAGCTACAATGGCTATGTTGAGAAGATTCTTTGAGCAGGCGCAGACAAGACGGTTTTCCATGCGGCCAAGGGTTCTTGTTTGTGTACCCAGTGGAATTACCGAGGTTGAAATCAACGCTGTACGAACTTCGCTTGAGAGGGCAGGCGCCCGGGAGGTACTTCTTGTACCGGAACCTCTTGCGGCGGCTGTTGGTGTAGGACTTCCTGTCGAATCAGCTGTGGGTAATATGGTTGTGGATATTGGAGGGGGAACTACTGAAGTTGCGGTAATCAGTCTGAATTCCATAGCAGCAGACAGTTCCATCAGAGTCGGTGGCGATGAAATGAATGAAGCAATTATCGGTTATATGAAGAAGACCGCGTATCTTCTTATAGGCGAACGAACGGCCGAAATGGTTAAGGTTCAACTGGGGTCGATGCTGGAGGAAGATGCCAGGGAAGAGGAGGTTAGCGGTATGGATGCCACTTATGGTATACCAAAAACCACAACAGTAAAGGCAAGCCAGATTAGATCAGCTCTACAGCAACCAGTTAACGCAATCATACAGGCGGTACAGCAGGGACTTGAGAGAACACCTCCCGAGCTGGGTCGAGACATTGTAAATCGTGGAATTGTTCTTACCGGTGGAGGCGCTCTTCTCCGGGGTCTTGATGTTCTTCTTACCAGAGAGACAGGCCTGCCCATTAGAATCGCTGACAACCCTCTTTCCTGTACTGTACTCGGAGCCGGTATTATTCTTTCCGATCTCTACAGGTATCGCAAACTGCTCATCAACTGA
>JAUVJW010000175.1 GCA_030596465.1 Candidatus Fermentibacteraceae bacterium
CCACCGGACGCGGTGGATAACTCAACGCCGTTCTTTCGGGCAAGTCCTGCGGCAATCTCCGCAGGATGTCCCGTAGCATCAAGAACGGCTCTGGCACCTGTCATCAGCGGATCAACCATCATTCCCTTCTGCAGAACCGGAGACCAGTTAATGACAACACCATTCACTTCTTCATTGCAGTCAAAGGTCAGATCCTCTACAGAAATGCAGTTGAATATCCTTGCCCCGGAACAACATGCTCTGTTAATTAAAGCAGCAGTTGATTGAACTGAGTCTGCTGCAAAATTCCCCCGCTCCCCAGGCGTAAGTACAATCCCCGACTCTTCGGCAATTGATACAGCATTCTCCTCAATGAGAATACTGTTGAACATCATGGCTCCACCCCACATTCCACCACCGGGAGCAAGATTTTTCTCGTACAAATTGACAGAGTAGCCATTCTCCGCGATAATGGCTGCGGCTAATAACCCTGAGGGCCCTCCGCCCACGATGGCCGCATCAGCCCTCAAACTGCCACTCAACTTCTTAAAATACGAGTTAATAATTCCAGAGCTTACCAGAGATTCCATGTTTCTCCTCATGTGATCCGGCAGGTACTCCGGCAGTCGAATAGATGATTTACACACCATTCCCTACGCCGGCATTATCCGGATCAGGTTATACGGGTTTGTTCTCAGCCGCAACAATTACAGCACCCCGATGTCTGTTTCAGTATATCAGATCAGCCGATATTTCCTTCTCTAATCAAGCAGGCTACAGCTTCAATATCTCCCACAAACTGTCTGTCCTTATCAAGTGGTGGAAATACAGTAGAAACCGTATCGAATGTCTTCTGTGTTCCGTTACCCATTGCTCCACGTTTCAGAAGCCTGTGTGCCTGAACTGCCGCGACAAGTTCCGTTGCCAGAACATGGCAGCTGTTCCTGACTATTTCCGCAGCCTGTCTTGCTGCGGTTGTACCCATACTTACATGGTCCTCCTGACAACCGCTTACCGAAATACTGTCTACACTCGCCGGATGTGAAAGTACCTTGTTCTCGCTCACAAGAGAAGCGGAAGTATACTGGGCAATCATTAAACCGGAATTAGTTCCCGGTGCTGGAGAGAGAAAGGCAGGAAGGCCGCTGAGATCGGGGTTTAGAAGTCTCTCAGTTCTTCTTTCAGAAATATTTGCCAGCTCTGCTATGGCAATCTTCAGATGATCCGCCGCAAAAGCAACCGGCTGACCATGAAAGTTTCCCCCACTGACAGCACGCCCATCTTCCATGAGAAGAGGATTGTCTGTAACTGCTTTCAACTCCCTTTCCAGAATAGTTTCGATGTACTTAAGCGCATCTCTTGAGGCACCGTGAACCTGTGGCGTACACCTTAAAGAATATGCATCCTGCACCTTGCCGCAAGAGGGATGGCTGTGAATGATCTCAGAATTCTCAAGATGCTTTCTAATAAATTCCGCTGACTCAAAAGCTCCCGGATGAGGTCTGAGGCCTATCAGTTCAGGATCAAGTGCCGCGTCAGTTCCAAGAAGCGCCTCAAGAGTGATAGCTGCGGTTGCATCCGCAGCATCCATCAATCTCTTTGAGTCAAGAACGGCAGAACATAAAAGCGCGGTCATTGCTTGAGTACCGTTGATGAGCGCGAGCCCCTCCTTTGCCTGAAGTTCGACAGGAGAAAGCCCAATTTGCTGAAGAGCTTCCGCACCGGAAACCGGAACTCCATACTTATCAATACACTCTCCCTCTCCCAGAATTGGAAGACACATGTGTGAAAGGGGCGCAAGATCACCTGAAGCTCCAAGGGAGCCTTGTGACGGGACAGCAGGCACGAAAGAACTGTTTCCAAGTTTTACAAGAGCGTTAACAGTCTCCAGTCTGATTCCACTTCTTCCGCGGGCGAGTGAAACCACTCTGAGAAAAATCATTATCTTTACAATAGATGAAGGAAACAGCCTTCCTGTACTGCAGGCGTGGCTTAACAAAAGATTCCTCTGTAAAAGTCCGATTTCATCCACAGGTATCACTGTGCTTGCCAGTCGGCCAAATCCTGTGTTGACTCCATAAATCGGCTGTCCGGATTCCAGAAGAGTTTCTATTCCGGATCGAGCTTTTTCAATAGCGGATACTGCTTCCGGGCCAAGTTCAAATGATGCGCCGTCTGCAATCTGTCTAACCTTATCAAGGGTGGTACCATGGCAATCTATTATAACTCTTGAAGACATTATTACCTCCATATTTGATAGAAGCGTGTCCAAGAATTGAACACTGGCATCTCTTGTCAGACACGCTCCTGGAAATTTTCACCGAACGGGGAATATATCACTCTTGGCAATCCATCCATAACAATCCCTATGCGTCAAACTGGCACATCCTCTGAACATTACATGCCAACCAACCATCACGCGGAAGGTGCGGCAATGCCTTTATCTTTACACTGCAACAAATTGGAATACATTCATCAAACACTGTTTTCTCTGGCACATTCTTTGCTTTTGCTGTGTTCGGTAGTATTGACAGTGACAGAACAAACAGTTCGCATCATGCCAGGTATTTCTCTTTGAAAGGAGACAAAAAAAGTGGCAGAAGTGAAAGTAAGACCGCTCTTCGACAGAATTATAGTCCGTCGTGAAGAGGCAAAAGAAGTAGTTATGGGTGGAATCGTTATTCCCGACACAGCCAAAGAAAAACCACTTGAGGGAACTATCATCGCCGTGGGCCAGGGCAGACGCAGCGACTCAGGTGAATTTATGGCTCCGGTTGTCAAAGAGGGGGATAAAATCCTCATAGGCAAATACAGTGGCACCGAGGTTAAAGTAAACGGCGAAGACCTTGTAATCATCCGCGAGGATGATATTCTTGCCATCATCGAGAATTAAGGAGAATTCAAATATGCCAGGTAAAGAACTGAAATTCAATCAGGATGCCAGACAAGCCATCCTCTCAGGTGTTGAACAGCTCTCAAAGGCTGTAAAGATCACACTTGGCCCCAAAGGTCGAAATGTTCTTATTGAAAAAAAGTGGGGCAGCCCTACAATCACCAAAGATGGTGTAACTGTCGCTAAAGAGATTGAGCTTCCTGACAAGTTCGAAAACATTGGCGCCCAGCTTATTCGTGAAGTTGCCAGCAAAACAAGTGATGTCGCTGGTGACGGAACCACAACAGCAACTCTTCTCGCTGAAAGTATCTATCGCGAGGGTCTCAGAAATGTCACGGCAGGTGCCAGCCCTATGGCTCTCAAAAGAGGTGTGGATGTTGCTGTTAAGGCTGTAACTGCAGAACTCAAAAACCTCAGCGAAGAAGTTCGCGGCAAAGAAGAGATCCAGCAGGTTGCAACCATAAGTGCCAACAACGACAGCGAAATTGGTGTCATCATCGGTGATGCCATGGAAAAAGTAGGCAAAGACGGCACAATCAGTGTTGAAGAAGCCAAATCCATGGACACTACTCTTGATGTGGTCGAGGGTATGCAGTTTGACCGCGGCTATCTCAGCCCTTACTTTGTTACTGATCCCGAGGCAATGGAAGTGCTGCTTGAAAAACCCTACATTCTGATTTATGAAAAGAAGATCAGCAATGTAAAAGACCTTCTTCCGGTTCTTGAGAAAGTTGCCCAGCTGGGCCGTCCTCTTCTTATTATTGCCGAAGACATTGAAGGTGAGGCCCTCGCGACACTTGTAGTAAACAAGGTTCGCGGAATGCTTCAGATTGCAGCTGTCAAGGCTCCCGGATACGGTGATCGTCGCAAGGCCATGCTTGAAGATATCGCCATTCTCACAGGAGGCCGTTCAGTCACAGAAGATCTCGGTATCAAGCTTGAAAATGTTACAGTGGAAGATCTTGGAACCTGCGGTGTTATTAAAATCGACAAAGACAACACAACTATTATCGAAGGCGGTGGAAGCACCGACAACATCAAAGGTCGCGTTGGACAGAGCCGCAGACAGATTGAGGACACCACAAGCGACTACGATCGCGAAAAACTTCAGGAGAGACTTGCTAAACTTGCCGGTGGAGTCGCAAGAATCAATGTGGGCGCAGCCACTGAAACCGAAATGAAAGAGAAAAAAGCAAGAGTCGAAGATGCTCTTCACGCCACCCGTGCAGCCGTTGAAGAGGGAATTGTTCCCGGCGGTGGAACCGCTCTTATCCGTTGCGAAAAAGCTGTTGAAACTCTGGAGCTTGAGGGTGATGAGAAAATCGGAGCAAGTATTATTCTCCGCTCGCTTTCCACTCCTCTTCGTCAGCTTGCTTACAACGCCGGACTTGAGGGTGCCATTGTTGTGGAAAAGGTTCGCGGCATGAAGACCGCCGGGGGTCTTAATATAGCAACCGGTGAGTATGTTGATATGTTCAAAGCCGGTATTGTTGACCCCACAAAGGTCACGAGAACCGCACTTCAGAACGCAAGCTCAATCGCAGGACTTCTTCTTACCACAGAAGCCATCATCACTGAGATCCCCGAGGCAGAGAAACCCATGCCTGGTGGAGACGGCGGAATGGGTGGAATGGGCGGAATGTACTAAGTCTGATCCATGAGAGCACAAAAGGGTCGCAGACTATCTGCGGCCCTTTTGGTTTGCCTGCCTTGCAGGGCAAAAAAAAACGGGAAGCCGAAGCCTCCCGCTCTTTTTTCTTCAGCATCTACTGAGGTGGTACCAGACTAAATGGAACTGTAACAGGAAGATTACCCGTCTGTTCCGGCGCGGAACCAAAGTTCAGAGAACTAACAGCAGATGTAACCGTACTCTGCAAGCCGGAAAGCGCACTGGGACAACTAACGGAAACACCGGTAACAG
>JAUVJW010000146.1 GCA_030596465.1 Candidatus Fermentibacteraceae bacterium
AGAAGTCGTGATGTAAGACTGACATGGAATATCGCAGCGGCGGTTGTTCTACTCTTCCTGTGTCCGCCTGTTCTTGGTGTTGGAGGCTCTATTCTGGGGGCGAAGTTTGCCTCAATTTTCTTTTCTGAAGATCAATCTGTAGAGTCTGATTATCTCTCATTGTCTGTAAAGCTTATGCTGGAAAACGCAGAACTGCGGGAGATGGCCGCCAAAAGCAGGCTTTACCGTTCAATGCTTCAATACACGAGAATGCCGGATGTTACAGCTCTTGTTGGAAGAGTAATGTATCGATCCGAGGGATTGATAAGGGGAGACTTTGTTGTTGACAGGGGATCTGATCACGGAGTTTATACCGGAGCAATCTGCACCACCAGTAATGGACTTGTGGGTATTATTACCTCAGTTGAATCATCAAGCTCCACTGTAATTCCCATTACCAGCCCGGCGATTCATGTGAGTTGCATTACTGCCACTACAGGTTCTCTTGGTATTCTTGGTTCTGAATCCGGCGGTAAACTCAGGCTTGAGTACGTGGATAGTTCTTCCGACCCTGAAATTGGAGAAACGGTCCTTACAAGCAGATTCGGAGGGGTTTACCCTGAAGGAATAGTAGTTGGGAAAGTCGATTATATTTCTGAGGGTGAGCGGGGTCTGGACCTTTCCCTTTCCGTCATTCCGGCTGTTGACTTTGAGAGAGTTAACGAGGTTTTGATACTTCTTTCGGAGGATCGGGCAGAATGAGGGAGCATTTGTCAGGATGGCTGATTATTTCAGCTGTAATAGTTTTGCAGTTTCTTCTGGAAGTTACACTTGGCAGGGTTTTTGTCGCGCCTGCCATTCTTGTTCCCGCACTTGTTTATTTATCTCTTTCAGATTCAGATTACTGGTCTATCGAAGGTGCTTTCTGGAGTGGTTTTTTAATAGATCTACTTCTTCACCAGCCACTGGGTGTAAGCTCAATTGCCATGCTTTTCGGTATCGCTCTCACAGGAAGAGTACTTAGAGCAACCACCGGGGCTCTTGAGATGACCTTTGTTGTCAATGCATTTATGGCCTCGCTTCTTTCAGATATGTTTTTTATCTTTCTGGCTGCACGGCCGGTGGGAAGCGGGTTCGGCATTTCCACTTTGCTTATTGTGCCCCGTATACTGTTTTCGCTGTTACTTTATCTTGCTGTTCCCATATTGTTTGGAAGAAAAAGCAGGGAATTCGGATGAGGCTTTCTTCCTCTCTGAACGAAAAGCCCTATCGTTCAGTTATGATTGCTACCATTGCTGCCTTTCTCATCCTTGTGGGAAAGCTGGTTGAACTTCAGATAGTACGGAGCGATTATTACACAGAGTTATCGTCAAGAAATCACATTCGTTCAGTTGTTCGTCCCGCTCCCAGAGGAATAATAAGAGACAGGAATGGCGTGGTTCTCGCTGACAATCTCCCCGCATTTACAGTTTCTGTAATAAGTGTAGAGTTTGACTCAACAAATGCCGGACTACTGGGCGATCTCCTTCAGGCAGATCGGGAGGAGCTTCGGGAGAGGCTGGACGCTGCTGAGGCAACTCCATACAGATCTACCCAGATAGTCAGCGACCTGACTGTTGAGGAGGCGGGAAGAGTTGCGGATAACCTGTATCGTCTGGGAGGGGTTTCAGTAGAGGTTCTGCCAAGAAGAAGGTATTCTCATGGTTTCTCATTCTGCCATCTGATCGGATATGTTGGACTTGCCGACAGTACCAGAGTTTTTGAGGGAGAGCTTACTGGAAGAACCGGGCTGGAGAGAATCCTGAATCGGAGACTGGCCGGGAGTCATGGTGTGATCAGAGAGGTTGTGGATACTCACGGAAGAGTTGTGGAAAGATATTTAGGGGGAGATGTAGAGCCTGAACCGGGTGAAAATATCGTAATTACGCTGGATAGCAGACTTCAACTGGTTGCGGACTCGCTTATCATGTCCACAGGCCATCCGGGAGCTGCAGTGGTTCTTAATTATGAAACTGGTGAAATCCTTGTTCTCTCCTCTGTTCCCGGTTATGACACAAATCAGTTCATCGGGGGTATTTCCTCGGAGAATTGGAACAAAATTCTCAATGAGCCTGGAAAACCATTACTGAATCGAGCATGGGCTACGGCTTATCCACCCGGATCAACATACAAGATTGTCAGTGCCGCCTGGCTGCTTGAATCCGGGATTGTGGATGAAAATACAATGCCGGATCCATGCTACGGCACCTTTCATTTCGCCGGTAGTGATTTCCGCTGCTGGGGTATCCACGGCAGGCTGAACATTGTTGGTGCGCTTACCCAGTCCTGCGATACCTATTTTTACAGAACAAGTATGCTGGGTGACATGGATGAGATGGCAGAATTTTCCAGAGGTTATGGAATGGGAGCGCCCGTCACAGATATTTTACCAGGTGAGGTTTCGGGTGCACTGCCCACCCGGGAGTTGCTCAATCATCTGTTCGGTCAAGGGGGGTGGGGGCTTGGTAATTTGATGATAGCCTCTATCGGCCAGGGAGAGGTACTTGCCTCTCCGCTGCAGATTGCGGTTACCGCGGCATTGATAGCTTCGGGAGGAGAGCTTCCTGCATTGTCCATACTGAAGAAAGAGCCACCATCCGGAGTTACCTGGGAAACGAATACATCAGAAGAAACGTTCAGAATTGTCAGAGAGGGTATGAGGCTGGCGGTTTCATCATCCCGGGGTACGCTTCACGGATCAATGAGTTATCTCCCTGTACAGGTTTTCGGGAAGTCCGGTACAGCGGAAAATGGACCTAATGAGGATCATGCATGGGTTAATGGTTACATCGAAGAACCACTGCCGGTCGCATTCGCCGTGATCATTGAGAATGGTGGGCACGGGGGGGCTGTTGCCGGTCCTGTGGCTGCGAGTATTATCGAGAAGATACTGGAGATTTCCTATGAGACAGAGTGAGAAAACTGATTGGTTTTTTGTTGTTTCGCTGTCGCTGTTGTTGTCTCTGGGGCTTTTGAATGTTTTTTCAGCATCCGGCTCTCAGAAAAGTCTGTTTACCCATCAATTGGTTTTTGTGCTTGCGGGAGTTGGTGTTTTCATTGGCGCATCGGTATTTCCTCTCAGATTTCTGGAGGAATCAACTCCATTTTTGTACGGTTTCACTACGATTCTACTGATTCTTACCATCTTTTTCGGGGGGGGACCCGCAGGAAGATGGCTTCAGATCGGACCTCTAAATGTTCAAGCTTCAGAAATCGCCAAGTTGTGCGTGATCGTATTAACAGCGAGATGGCTTCCTGCGCTTAGAAGAGAGTCAGTATCCGGAGGAGTTTCTCTCTATCTTTTTACTGTAGGTATATTGACTGTCCTGACCTTTCTGCAACCGGATCTGGGTACCGCTGTGGCCATGGTAATGATTATTTTTGGTATGATTTACTGGGCGGGTTTCGGTTTTGGGTGGATATTTTTGTTTTTGAGCCCATTGTTCGCCGCTATTTCTTCAATCAAATTTGTGTTATGGATGACATTTACCGCTACTCTTTGCGGAGTTCTTTACAGATCCGGCGCAAAACCTCGACGGTGGGTATTTTTTCTGGTAATGACAAGTATTGTTGCCGCCGCAACACCGACTGCATGGGGTATTCTTCGCCCGTATCAGCAGGCAAGACTCACTACATTTCTCAACCCGGAGGCCGACCCCCATGGTGCCGGATGGAATGTTATTCAGTCCAAGGTCGCCATCGGATCGGGGGGAGTCACCGGTCAGGGTTATTTAAATGGAAGTCAGAATGAGCTTGCATTTCTTCCAGCCAGGCACACGGATTTTGTATTCTCCGTCTGGGCGGAGGAGTGGGGATTCATTGGAAGCGTTTTTCTTCTTTTTCTGTATATGGTTCTTGCATGGCGAATTCTGAATGGCGCCAGGCGTTCTTTGAATCCATTTAATTCAATGGTGGGAGCGGGCACAGCGATATTCATTATTATCCATGTTGTTGTAAATGTGGGAATGACGCTTGGAATGATGCCGGTTACAGGTCTGCCTCTGCCGCTGGTTACCTACGGAGGCAGCCATTTAGTTACAGAGATGATGCTTCTTGGCTTTTCTTACAATGCCATCAGGAACTGGCGGAGTTACTGACAGCAACGCCTTTCTTCATTATCATAGAGCATTCGTTAAACAAATAGATTGAAGGGGAATATGCATCCGATTCTTTTCAAAATAGGTTCTCTGCCCATAAACAGCTATGGACTTATGCTTGCTGTTTCTTTTCTGCTTGGAGTTAAACTGGCGTCTCGCAGGGCACTGAAACTGGGCATTCCAGCCGATGAGACAGTTAACCTCAGTATCTGGATAATGGCTGCCGCAATAATTGGCTCAAGAGTTTTTTATGTTGCTACTCACATGGATCAGTATACCGGTGATCCAATGGCAGCTGTGGCTTTCTGGAAGGGCTTGTATGGTCTCAGCATGCTGGGGGGCGTTATTCTGGCCACCATAGTGGGGTTTTCATGGATGATAAAGAAGAAGTGGCCTTTGTGGTCGTTTGCCGATGCCATTATTCCATCATTCGCTCTTGGAATCTTTGTAACGAGAGTTGGTTGTTTTTTCAATGGCTGTTGCTTTGGTTCGGAAACAAGCTGTTCATTGGGAGTATCATTTCCTGCGGGCTCACTACCATTCTCAGTGTTTGGAAATGCTCCAATTCATCCGGCACAGCTCTACAGTTCACTGGGTGGGCTGATAATTCTTATCCTGCTTCTTCTGGCCGATCGGAGAAAGAACTTTCCGGGATTTATTTTTTCCATGTTTCTGGGCTTGTACGGGGCAACGAGATTTGGTATGGAAGAATTCAGGTATTTTGACCACGCGCCCAGTGCAATTTTTGGTTACAGTGTATTTGCGGCAAGACCGGGAATGACAGATAACCAGATCATCAGCCTTGGCATGGTTCTCGCTTCTTTTGTGCTTGGAATATGGCTTTTTTATCGGAATCAAAAAAGCTCCTCCTGAACCTGCTGGTTCACCGATGTATCGGTTGCGGCAGCAGGATGGAAAAGAGGAAAGGCAGATTCTGTTCCTGGTGTCGGGTAAGGATGTACCCTGACGGTGAGCGAATGATTGGAGGAATTCGGGTTCTTACCGGCTTTTTTCACTCCGGTGTTATGCGAGAGATGATTCTCAGGTTCAAGTTCGGCGGAGAGAGACATCTCGGAGGTGAGCTGGCACGGCTTGCACTGGACTCATGGAAAGAGATTCCATCAAGTGATGATACCATTTTCCCTGTTCCAGTTTCTGGAAGCAGGTTGAGGGAGCGTGGTTACAATCAGGCGGCATTGCTTGCCGCGGCAATTTCCAGAGAGACGGGAGCTTTGTTTAAAGAGCCTTTAATCCGAAGCGGAGGGGAGTCTCAGATCAGAGTATCCGGCGCAGGAAGGATTGCCAACATCAGTGGAAAATTCTCTGTACAGCCTGGAACAGATTGTAAC
>JAUVJW010000057.1 GCA_030596465.1 Candidatus Fermentibacteraceae bacterium
AAACCTGCCGTCTGGATCCAGTCGATAACTATTTCTTCCTGATGAATTCTGTAACAATCGCTCCAGACACCATCAGGAGAAACCTCCGGCCCGGCAACTGTCTGATTCCGTATCCATGTATGGCTCAGAGTAACACCCTGGCTGACCGCCTGGGCACTGACAGAATCTCTGAATGTCATCCCATTCGCAAGGGGCCACTGAAACATGGTAATCCAGGCCTGATAAATGGGTACTTCAAACCCGTTGAACAGCACTGTATGATCTTCGTATTTTTCAAGTCTGCCATCCTCGTTGATCCAGTAGTTGTAGTCTGCTCCGGATTGCAGACGCCAGCAGGGTCGCTCTCCTGCAACGGTCTGATCAACAACTGTAACTATTCTGCTTCCTCCACCATCAATGGTGTACTCCCATGTGGCTCCGGCAGGTGATACGGGAAAGTAATCAGATGAAAGTCTGAAGTAGAGGGGATTGCTCTCGCAACCCGGAAAAAGTATCAGAAATAGCGCGGCAGTTATTGTTACAGTCTTTTTCACAGCTGCACCTCCCTTGAAACACCAAATGTCATCCTGAATGTATCTCCTGCCTTTTCCGAGGCCATTACGCTTTCCAAGTCAAGCCCAAGCCCTGCACGCCAGGGCGAGCCAAGGCTGAAATTCCATCTTACTCCCGCCCGCCATAAAGGATCCCAGCTCTCCGGATCAATACCGCCACCTGAACAAAGCCGGCTTCTGCAGTATCCAAAACCAACTACAACACCCGGATTGAAAGCAACTCCGTGAGGGCGAAGATAAAATGCAACAATTCCCATTGGCTTAAGTTGTGTAAATGAAGCACTGCCCTGATTGTCATCACCAAAAACCGTACCCTCAATTCCCAACCCTGCTCTGAATTTCTGTGAAAGCAACCAGTTGCCGTACAAACCACCGGCAAGCCCGTTGCTGAGGTTTTCACCCCATCCACCAATAGGTGTTACATTCGCTCCCTCAAAAACAAAATTTACTGTTCCCGCCATAACTGCAGCAGCAACTGTAAGCATCAGAATCGTGGCCTTGTACAAAATGCCTCCTATACTTCAAAGAAGGGCAGAGCCTGGTAAGGCTTTCCCGCAAGAACTCTAAATCTTCCTTCAGCCACCTGTTCAGCTGTTTTCAACGCCAGGTCAACTGTATTGTTCTCCTCGCTGAGGTGTGCCGCAACGCAGAACTTCAGCTCCCTATGCACTATCATTGCCAGAGCCTCAGCAGCATCATCGTTGGATAAATGGCCCTCACCTGAGGCTATTCTCTGTTTCAGCGGCCATGGGTACGATCCATTCCAGAGCATATCAATATCGTGGTTAAATTCAAAGACCAGCCCGTGACACCCCTCAAGCATGGTTTGCACAAGGGGATCAAAAGCGCCCATATCTGTAGCTATACCAAGTTTACGGCCTCCGGCTGTTACAGTAAATCCGCTGGGATCTTCTGCATCATGCGATATGCTCCATGGCTGCACTGTGAAGTGTCCAACCTGAACAGTATCTCCATTGGAGAAGTATTCAATACCATGAAGCTTCTGCCCCGTTAGCTTTGAAGCGTGTATTGTGCCCTCTGTGCCAAAAACAGGTATCTGCCACTTTCTTGCGAGTATTCCAGCCGCCCTGGAGTGATCACAGTGTTCATGGCTGAGAAAAAGACCAACTGGATCTGCCGTAGGCAACCGGGAGCTTTCAAGACGGAGAAGATGCTGTTTCCCGCTGAGACCCGCGTCAAAAAAGAGCATCTGCCCCTTGTATTCAACTGCCAGAGCATTACCGGATGAACCGCTGGCCAATACTGCTAAATTCAAGGAATCCTCACTCTGTTAAAGTATGCGGGCGATATGCCGTGCTCAGGTGAACCCGTTCCCCAACCTCGTCCAAGCGTCTGCCCGCCACCGTCAGGCAGCGAATTTAAACTGAATACGCAAATTCCTCCAGCACCAAGTGACAAAGCTTTTTGAGCGCCCGCAAGGGCATTGCTTACTGTCTGGTTCCAGACACCTATTCCGTACACAACCTTTTCCGGATGTACCGAGGTGGTTGCCGCCGCCAGCTCAAGAGCCCGTTCCGGGTCAGAAGTGTAGGCCATGGGACAAACAAAATCAACCAGCCCCATGGTTAACCAGTTCTGCCAGTCGCAGGAAAACTCTGAAGCTGCGAAGTAAGGGTTAGCCATCACAGCACATGACAGGAGTACTCCCGGATCTGCGGATCTCAGCGATGCTCTAACAATAGCCACAGTTTCCGTTACCTGTTGCTGCCTCCAGATACCCCACAACTCTGTATCTTCCTCCGGGGAAAGACCGGTAGCAAGATGAAAAATCTCCTGCTCGCCCGGCAAATAGCCGAAAGAGGAATTGGGATATCTTATGTAATCAAGATGAACGCCATCTATATTGTAGTTGTCCGCTAACTCAACAGCTATATCCGCGATGTATTCTCTGACTCCGGGAAATGCAGGTGATAGCGTTGCTCCGACAAGACCAACAGCTTCAGCCTGCTCCGTTGTGTATGATCTTGAGTTTCGCCCATTACTGTGGGCAGTGAACCACTCCGGATGCGTATGGTAGACATGATCTGGAGATTCCGGTTCCCACGGCGCGGACCACACCAGATATGCGTTAATCCAGGCATGAACCTCCATACCCATGGGACCCGCTTTCTGAATCACATACAGAAGTGGATCCGCAAAACCGGAGAAATCGGCAGAGGGAAGAAAATCAGACTTGTAGTAAGCTTCTCCTCTGCCAACTACCTGAACCATAATCCCGTTTGCCCCGGCGGCCTGAGCTCTTGCAAGCAGTTCATCAACATGTTCCGGACTGGAAAGACCATCCCTTACAACCCAGAAGTACCGGCAATTTTCTTCGCCCGAAGCCAGCCCCGAAACAAAGAACAATGCAAAAAAACAAAGCAATTTAAATCTAGCTGAGAGATGCACTGAATTCTTCCTTTTGTGGTCGCAGAAAAAGCTGCCCTATTGCTGTTCTCAAATCTGTCTCTCCGTCAATAATACTTCGTACCATAGATGTTATGGGAAGTTCCACAGAAAGCTTATCCGCGAGAGAAAGCATAGCGTGGGAAGTTGGTACCCCTTCGGCCAGTCCGTTCATTTCTTCTTCTCTTACCAGGGATTCTCCAAAATTCCTGTTTCGGCTGAACTTTGAAAACAGTGTGGCTTCGTAATCTCCCAGATGCGAAAGACCGTAAACACTTCTCCAATCACCACCGGATGCTTGAACAAGCCGGGCAACCTCTTGAGGAGCCCGGGCCATTAGAGCGCCCTTGAGACCACTCATCTTCATTCCGTCAAGCATACCTGCGGCAATGCCCACAACATTCTTCGCCGCGGCTCCTATCTCACAACCAATAAGATCGGTGGAACGGTACATTCTTACAAGTGGTGAGCCCATTCTTTCGGTAATCCTTACTGATGTCTCTTCGTCAAGAGAGCTTATCAGCATGCAACCGGGAACACCTGCCACAAAGTCCTGCGGATGTCCCGGGCCAACCCAGATACTGACAGAACGGGAACGCAATCCCTCTTCTTCAGCAACAACAGAGAGCCGCCTGCCTGTGGACAGCTCAAGCCCCTTCATGCACAAAACAACATCAGTACCCGAGAGATCATATTCCGCGAGCTGTGATGCCAATCCGCGGAAAAGCTGAGCGGGCACGGAGATAATTATCTGATCTGCTTCAAGAGCTTCCTCAAAATTTGTTGTCAGTTTTACTGAATCAGGCAATATAAGATAGGGATTTGATCTGTTTTCCATAAGTCGGGTGAAGTTCTCGCTGTCAGCCGGTTCCCACCCCGTAACCTGATACCCCTGTTCAGCCGCGTACCAGAGATGAAAACTGCCCCATCTTCCACAACCAAGTACTGTTATTTTCATGCAGAAGGCTCCTTTCCCCGTTCCCCGCAATATAGTATTTTCAGCGTTTTTTTGACATTCCTCTGTTTTAGAAGTAACTTATATATGTAAACCCATTTGAACGGAGATAAAATGAAGTTGATTGTTTTTGCTGTTTCAGCGCTCCTGCTTTTTGCATCCTGCGGCGGTGAAGAAGAACTGCCGGTTGAGGAAGCAAACGCCCTATCATTCCCTGTAGATACACTTGAAATCACAGGATACATAGGAGAAGAACTTGGTGATTCCACCAATACATTCGGTATTCTCGCAGACGCCGAGTACCATCTGGGCACAGGCAATATCCTTATTCTCGACAACGGCGCCGCCTGTTTCAAGGAATATTCACCTTCGGGTGAATACATCAGACAGATTTCCCGCAACGGCAGCGGCCCGGGAGAACTCTCTTTTGTTACTCTTGAATTCTTCCAGATGGATGGGAATGTCCTTGCTCTTAACATGATGAAACAGGGCTTTGTGGTGTTTGACGATTCTCTTAACTACCTTGAAGAAATATCTCTGTGGACACAAAACCCACCAATGCAAAGTGTGGCAGTATCAGACAGCATCTTTGTCTCCTATAAGCCGGGTTTTGAAGAAGCCGGTGAAGGCAGTTTTGTTATGTCCAGACGAATAGCCCTCTTCTCATACGCAGAAGAAGAACATGATCTGGTTTTGTGGAAAGACTCAACAGAGTTAACCATCAGTGACCTGATCTCCAACAGCTCCACTCTTGTCAACGATCTCTTTCTGGGTGTAACCCTCGGAGGAAACAGTGACATAATACTTTTCTCCCTGAAGGAATCAGACAACTACACAGTTCATGCCTGGTATCCTGACGGAACCGACGCTTTCACTATTTCGATACCTCTTGAGCCGGTAGCAAAAACCCCGGAGGAGATCGCCGAGGAAAAAGCCTACATGGAAGGCCTTTTCAATCGGATGGACGCTCAGGGAATGGGTGAATTTGTGCCTGAACCCAACCGCGATATGGTTATCAGTGCGGGTATCGGACCGGATGGAAACATCTGGGTGCAGCGCGGAACAATGGAACAGCCCTTCTTCGACATCTTTGATATGGAAGGCACCCTTATCGGACACAAAGTCTTCCCGGAAGCTGGCTGGACCTGGCGATTCTCACTTGGCCCGAACGGTATCCTGGCCTGGGAGGATGATCCTGAACTGGGCTACCAGCAGCTTTTCATGGTACAGTAAACCTCTTTTTCGGGGTCGGGCATTTCACCCGGCCCCAATTCTTTATAATTACTCCTGCGGCTTTCAACCGGCACAGGTTAAAACAGTATTCTTCGGGGAGATTTTATGGGTAAGGCAATTGATCCAGCCACTGTTTCACAAACCGTAGTTGTACAGGGTCTTGGCTTTGTAGGAGCTGCCATGGCGGTTGCTGTGGCAAATGCAGTTGATGCCCGGGGTCTTCCGTCTTTTGATGTTATCGGAGTTGATCTTAACAATGCAACCGGCAACAAAAGAGTCAACAGCATTAATTCAGGAGTATTCCCTTTTGAAACTGTTGACGCTTCGATAATCAAAAGCACAGAAGACGCAGTAAAGCGGGGAAATCTCAGAGCCACAACTGACAACGGTGTAATTGGAGCGGCTGATGTTGTTCTGGTCAGTGTCAATCTGGACATAACCTCAGTCGATGATACAGACCCATCTGTTAATTTTGCTCCATTCAAGAGCGCGATTCATACACTGGGCGAAAATATTAAAAAAGGTGTACTGGTTATCGTTGAAACAACTGTTCCCCCTGGAACATGTGTCAATGTTGTTAAACCAATACTGGATGAACACCTGACTGAGCGCGGCATAGACCCCGACTCGGTACTTGTTGCCCACTCCTATGAGAGAGTCATGCCCGGAGCAGAATACCTTGATTCAATCATTAATTTCTGGAGAGTTTACTCCGGCATCACACAAACTGCCGCCGACGGGTGTGAAGCTTTCCTCTCGAAAATCATAAATGTAAAAGATTATCCACTGACCAGACTGCAGACAACATTCGCATCGGAAACCGCAAAAGTTCTGGAGAACAGCTATCGAGCGGTAAACATCGCTTTTATGGAGGAGTGGGGCAGGTTTGCCGAGGAAGTGGGCTTCGATCTTTTCGAGGTTATTGACGCAATCAGGAAAAGACCAACACACTCAAATATGCGTCAACCGGGTTTCGGTGTAGGTGGATACTGTTTAACCAAAGATCCTCTTTTTGCGAAGCTTGCCGCAAAGGATATGTTTCATCTTAACGGCCATGATTTTCCTTTTTCTTCGCAGGCGATAAAAATAAACCGGGACATGCCTCTGGTCACACTGAGCAAACTGAGAAAGTACTTTGGCGGCTCTGTCGGCAAGAAAAAGATATTGTTAATGGGTATCAGCTACAGACAGGATGTTGGCGATACCAGATATTCGCCCTCGGAAAAGTTCACGGCTCAAGCCCTCAGGGAGGGAGCTGTTGTTTCACTCCATGATCCATTTGTTAAATACTGGGACGAAATGCAGATGGCTGTTTCCGGCAACTTGCCTGACCCGGGTTCTTTTGACGCAATCGTCTTTGCGGTACCACATCATGATTACAGCAATATTGATTTTAAGCACTGGCTGAGTACCTGCGGCAGCTGTCTTATTTTCGATGCCAACAATGTATTGACAAGCAATCAACGCTCCACCCTTGAGGACATGGGTTATACTTTGCTGTCTATTGGAAGAGGTTAATGTGAAGAAAGTACTGATCACAGGAGGAGCCGGCTTCATCGGTTACCACCTGGCGCGCAATCTCGCAGAGAATGGCTACTCTGTAGATATTGCTGACAATTTCGCAAGAGGTGTTAAAGACAACTTCCTGCTGGAATTGTCAAACCGCAGGAATGTAAATCTGCTTGATCTTGATCTGCTGGATAAAACTTCATTTGAAACACTGGATACCAATTACAACATGGTATTCCATCTCGCGGCCATCATCGGAGTGCAATTTGTTCTAAAAGCCCCTTACGATGTGCTTTCAAAAAACATAAAACTTCTGCAGAATGCTATTGAATTCAGCAGGAAGCAGAAGCATCTGGAAAGGTTTGTATTCACATCAACCAGTGAAATTTACGCAGGTACTCTCAGGTACTTCACCCTGCCCATACCCACACCTGAAACAACCCCTCTTGCTGTTACCGACTTGTCGGAAAGCAGAACATCGTACATGCTGTCAAAAATTTACGGTGAAGCTTTGTGTCTGCACTCAGGATTGCCTGTAACAATAATCAGACCTCATAACTTCTATGGCCCCCGAATGGGTTTGTCGCATGTGGTTCCCGAACTGTTCAGGAAAGCTTACTTCAGTGAAGAAAAAGAACTTACAGTATTTTCCCCTGACCATCAGAGAACTTTCTGCTACATTGACGATGCTGTGAAAATGATGCGGATACTGGCAGAATCTGAAATATCTGCCGGGGAGGCTTTCAATGTAGGCAACGAAGCCCCGGAAACCACCATTAAATTTCTTGCAGAAAAGATACTGAAAATAGCGGAATCCAATCTTGTTATCAAAACCGGACCGGTAACTGAAGGCTCTCCCAGCCGTCGTTGCCCCGACATGAGCAAGACGATAAGAACTACTGGATACACACCTGTCGTATCTCTCGAAGAAGGATTGAAGCGTACTTTCCACTGGTACAAAACCAATGTGTTCCTGAACGATGGGAACAGCGCTATATAATCGGTAAGAACAAGATGATTACGCGACAAGGATCTGCAATACTGTTTTTAACCCCTCTGCCGTCAGAAACCGTATCCGACTCCAAGCTGGAAAAACGGGATAACTTGTGAATCATCATCCACAAAGAAATACCCGCCACCGCCGGCAACTCTGAAGATGAAACCACCATCAGCAGTGTATCTGTAACCACCAGTGACTGAAATGAATTTCGCTCCAGCTGTACCGCAGGATAGTATACCCTCAAAGAGGTCATCAAAAATTCCACTTTCATCCCTGTCATCATCGGGCTTGGGAACAAAACCGGCGCTTCCCGCAAGTTCGAAAGAGCTTATCATTCTCACATAGCTTAACCGGTATTCCGGCCAGAAAGCAAATGTACCGGCGGCGATTCCAACCTTATTGTCTGCATCGAATGAGTATTCATATGCCAGTTCAGGAAGAAGCAGACCCGGTATTCCAGCGGATAGAGTAAAAGCATGTCTTTTGTAATCTTCCGCCATTATCATTGTCGTCAGTATAAGCAGGATTACGATTACTTTTTTCATTCAGGTGTTTCCTTTCAGTGAACAAACCCGTGGATAACTCCATGACACCGTGATGCGGTGCCTATCAGGAATCGGCCTTTTTTCTTGCGAACTTCTGTAAGCAGATCAAACAACTGTCCCGCGGTGAATGCTCCCACTCCGGGTAAAAGCTGAGCGGATCGGACAACGATAGTTTTATATGAATGAAGACTTATACGGTCAAAGATGGAAAAAAGAGGCTCGTCTCTTTTCTTTCCTGTCACCGTACACACGCCTTCCGGTTCAGAGCATGCGGCCGGGCAGATAAAATCACTCAGGGAACTGAAAATGCATCCATCTTTACCGGCAATCGCACCGGGAAGGAGTTCCATAAGACGAACCGGTACCGGAATACAAAATCCTATATGACTGAGAACCCAGTTAAAGGCGACATGCACAGGAACACAGGGAATCACCAGATCATCGGATTTGCGTTTG
>JAUVJW010000060.1 GCA_030596465.1 Candidatus Fermentibacteraceae bacterium
AGCCCGAGGTGATCGGAACCAGGCACTTGATTCCATAAGAAAAGCGCTGGCTATTGATCCCGGTGAAATAGTCATAACAGAAGTATTGATCTCAATGGAACGAGCCAACAGCACCCACGATCAACACGAAGATAATGACCCGATCAACACAACCGTTCAACGGCCTGCTATTGAAAGGAATAAAACTACAGATATGGATTCAAAGCTTGAAAAGATCTTCAAACTCTCAGATGAAGCCCTCTCGTCTGGAAATGACTCCAAGGCACTTGCCTATCTTAAAAAGGCCGTACAGCTCTTTCCCGATGAACAGGAAGCCGATCAAAAACTGCAGCAGCTCAAAAACAGAATCCAAGCTGAAAACCTTGTAAAAATAGGAATGAAAAAACTATCTGAAGGCGATACAAAGAAGGCAATAGCCGCTTCAAGAAAAGCTTTTGATCTTTTTCATGATGTTAGCGGACTTGAAGAACTTCTTCGCAGTATTGAAACAGCAGGAACTATCTTTTCAGAACCGGAACTGGAAGAAGAGGTCATCACTCCAGAGGTAAAGACTGTACATAACGAACTACAGAATCCCGAAGGTGAAGCTCTTCTCTGGGCGGACAGAATAAGAACAGCCGTAAAAGACGATAATTTTGAAGAAGCCGGCAAGATGGTCGCGGAGGCCGTAAAAAAGTATCCTGACGATACTCTTCTTGACTCCTTTTACTCAAAACTCAAAAGACTTGGTTTTGTAAGAGCAACCTGAGATTCAGCCGGAGAAAAATCCAGGTACATTAGTCAACAGAATTCCGAAAATAAGCGTAATTATGCCGAACAGGAAGAGCAGAGCGGCTCCCAGTGTACTGCTCTGGCTTTTGCCGTTCTTTACAAACCCGAAAATGGCGAGAAAAAGACCAATTGCCACCAGAATAAGATATGAGTAGTTCAAGCTTTCTCCAATCGGTTAAGAACCGGTTTTCTTTATTTCGGTCCATAATGAGCGTTGCTCTTTGTTCAGCTCCACAGGCAGCTTCACCACAACGGTAACCAGCTGGTCACCCTTAACACCATTGTGAACAACCCCCCTGCCGCGCATTCGCAAAACAGTTCCCGGTTGTGTTCCCGGCTTTATTTTTAACTTCACTTTTCCGCCAAGTGTTCTAACCATCAGCGTGGTACCAAGAACTGCCTGCGCTGCGGTGACTGTTACATTGCAGAGAATATCTCTGCCCTGTCTTGTGAAAAATCTGTCAGTCTTTACCCGCAATCGCACCAGAACCGGATTGCCCCCGATAGAGGCTCTAAGGGTGGTTCCATCACTGGCGCCCGGCGGTATTCGCAGAGAAACTTTCTCGCTGCTCCGCACCTCTCCAGTTCCGCCGCAGGTGGAACATTTCTTCTTGAGAGTATACCCCCTGCCACCACAATTGGCACATGGGTGCATAGTGGTGAAAAAGCCCTGTCCGCTGGATATTCTTCCGGCACCGCCGCAACTGGTACATGTTTCCCTCCCGGAACCTCCTGCTCCCTTGCAGTCCCGACATACAACCGGAAGCCGGAGAACCCTCTGAACAGTTCCCCCTTTTGCCGCTGTAACAAACGGTATTTCAATCTCAACCTGGGATGTTCCCCTGGAAGCATGCCTGCCGGCACCGAATGGGCTTCCCCCGCCACCACCGAACATGGATCTGAGAATATCACTTAAGTCACCAAAGCCCTCTCCGCCACCACCGGAGAATGGATCGTGCCCGCCCTTGCGCATCAGGTCGTACTGCTCGCGTTTCTCAGGATTACCAAGAATGTCGTAAGCATCAGAAATTCTCTTGAATCTCTCCTCCGCGGCAGGGTCATCAGGATTGGCGTCCGGGTGATTCTTTTTAGCCAGATCCCTGTAAGCTTTACGCAGTTCATCCGGAGAAGAACTTTCGCCGACACCAAGGATTTCATAAAGATCTTTTGTCAACTGGCATCAACCCCATTCCGGGGCGGTACCTTACCTACTTTCACCCGAACCGGCCTCAGAAGATCCAGCCCGAAATAATAACCTTTCTGGAAAACTTCCAGAACGATGTCAACATCTCCCTCTTCAACACTCTCAGCAACCATAGCCTCGTGTATGTTCGGGTCAAATGGATCTCCTGGCTTTGTGGGTACCTCTTCAAGACCTTCCTTTTTCAAGACACTCTGGAGCTGCTCGGATGTCTGCATTATCCCATCGACAACTTCCTTGTCGGAATGATCTCCCTGACAGGTAGCTCTTGCCCTGTCAAAATTGTCCAGAACGGTAAGAAGCTCCTCAATCAACTTTTTTCTTCCCTGTTCAATCAGTCTGTTAAAGTCTCTGGCCTGACGCTTCCTGTAATTATCAAATTCAGCGGCCAGTCTCTTGTACTTGTCCAGCAGATCATCGCGTTCTTTCTCAAGTGATTCCATGGATTCCACCGGAACATCTGCCTCGACCTCTTCTTCAGGGAGGATGGGATTCTCTCTTTCCTCTTCCGTCCCGGAATGGCGGGATTTTATGCCCCGCCTCTTATTACTGTCGGATTTTTTCTTTCTCCTTGGATCACCCATCAGTCGTCCACCACTTCAAAATCAGCGTCAACTGCATCATCCCCTGAATCTGTCTGCTCCTGCTCACCAGATTCATCCTGCTGTGCCTGATCAGCGTTCTGCTGGTGGAATCTGGTTCCAACCTCCTGCCAGATTTTTTCAAGCTCTTCGATCTGAGAGGCAATCTTTTTATCATCGTCGCCCTCAAGAGCCTTTCTGGTCTCGGAAATGGCCTCTTCAAGTTTTGCCTTATCGGCTGCATCAAGCTTGTCGCCCATTTCTTCAATCTGTTTCTCCACCTGGTAGGCAAGATTCTCGCCTTTGTTCCTTGTGTCAACAGCAGCGCGACGCTGCTCATCTTCAGAAGCATGCGCTTCGGCATCCTTGACCATCTGATCTATATCGTTCTCGGAAAGACCACTGGATGCCTCAATTCTGATCTTCTGTTCTTTGCCGGTTGACTTATCCTTTGCGGACACATGCACAATACCGTTGGCATCTATATCAAACTCAACCTCAATCTGAGGCATTCCCCGGGGAGCCGGTGGAATTCCTTCAAGGGTAAATCGGCCAAGGGTTCGGTTACCGGCTGCCATTTTTCTCTCACCTTGAAGAACATGGATCTCAACACTGGTCTGATTGTCTGCCGCTGTACTGAATATCTGACTCTTCTTTGTGGGAATAGTAGAGTTCCTGTCGATAATGGATGTGAAAACCGCTCCGAGAGTTTCGATACCCAGAGTAAGAGGTGTTACATCCAGAAGAAGAACATCTTTGACATCTCCACTGAGAACTCCGGCCTGAATTGCAGCACCAACAGCAACAACTTCATCGGGGTTTACACCCTTGTGAGGCTCGCGCTTGAATATCTCTGTGACTTTCTGCTGAACAAGCGGCATTCTGGTCATTCCACCAACAAGAATTACCTCGCTGATATCGGAAGGGGCTGTTCCCGCATCTTTGAGAGCCTGAAGACATGGTTTAACCGTCTCTTCAACCAGGGAAGCTGATAACTGTTCGTATTTTGCTCTTGAAAGAGTCATACTCAAGTGCTTGGGACCTGCTGCGTCTGCCGTAACAAATGGCAGACTGATATCGGTACTCTTTGTTGTTGAAAGTTCGCATTTGGCTTTCTCTGCGGCCTCTTTAAGTCTCTGAAGCGCCATCTGATCTGCTGAGAGGTCAATGCCCTGATCTTTCTTGAACTCCCTCACCATCCAGTTAATACTTACCTGGTCAAAATCATCTCCACCCAGATGTGTGTTACCGTTGGTGGACTTCACTTCAAATACTCCGTCTCCTATCTCAAGAATGGAAACATCAAAAGTACCTCCACCAAGATCATAGACGGCTATGGTTGAGTTCCCCTTCTGCTTGTCCATTCCGTAGGCCAGAGCGGCAGCGGTAGGCTCGTTGACAATGCGAAGCACTTCAAGACCGGCAATTCTTCCCGCATCTTTTGTTGCTTGTCTTTGGCTGTCATTGAAGTAAGCGGGTACCGTGATAACAGCCTGTTTTACCTTTTCCCCAAGGTAATCCTCGGCGGTCTGCTTCATCTTCTGAAGAATCATGGCACTTATCTCAGCAGGTGAATACTTCTTACCGAAAACCTCAACCCAGGCATCATTACTCTTGCCTTCGACTATTTTGAAGGGAACTCTTTTTGTCTCTTTGTCGGTCTCTCCTATATGCATTCCCATAAAGCGTTTGATTGAAAAAATGGTGTTTCCGGGATTGGCCACAGCCTGCCTGCGGGCAACCACACCGATGTGCCTTTCGCCGTTTTCATTAAAAGCCACCACCGACGGTGTTGTTCGTGTTCCCTCTGCGTTGGGGATAACAACTGGCTCTCCGCCTTCCATAACCGCAACGCAGGAGTTGGTTGTACCCAAGTCAATTCCTATGACTTTACTCATGTTCTGTTCCTCCTTTAGTGTATTTATATCTATATTCAATCACATATTTTAATTATCTAATGGCAGAGACACCTCTGCTTCCCTGATTATTCAAAGCAATTGCCATGCCATTACTGCGCGGCCTTGTTTCTTGTTGTACTACATGATGTTACAGACAATGTATCTCTTGATTTACTTCACTCGTCCACACAATGGTGCAAATGTGACACATGCGAAAGCAATGGTATATTAGGGGTCACGCAAAAACGGGAGTGTGTATGGCCAGCGATAAAATAACAGTCAGAGGTGCTCGTGAGCACAACCTGAAGGGAGTTTCGGTAGAATTGCCGAAGGATTCTCTGGTTGTTTGCGCGGGTGTTTCAGGTTCGGGAAAAAGTTCATTCGCCTTTGATACTCTGTACGCGGAAGGTCAAAGACGATACATTGAATCACTTTCTTCGTATGCCCGTCAGTTTCTCGGACAGATGGATAAGCCTGATTTTGATTCAATTGACGGGCTTTCTCCGGCCATCTCGATTGAGCAGAAAACCGTAAGCCACAACCCCCGGTCCACTGTAGGTACAGTTACAGAAATCGCGGATTATCTCAGGGTTCTTTACGCCAGAGCCGGTGTACCCCACTGCCCTGCCTGCGGCAGGGAAGTAACTACGCAGACATCTCAGCAGATGACAGACGCAATACTTGGTATGCGGGAAAACACACGAGTTTACATAACAGCTCCGGTACTTACCAATCGCAAGGGTGCCCACGACGACCTGCTTTCGGATATCCGGGAAAAAGGATTCGTAAGAGTTCTTCTCAACGATGTACTTACCGATCTGGATCAGATCACAGAGCTTAATAAAAAGAAGCGCAATTCAATTTCAGTAGTGGTTGACAGGATTGTTGTTAAGCCGGGCATTGAAAGTCGGCTTAACGATTCAGTTGAAACAGCATCTAAACTTGGTGGTGGCATAATTGCGGTTATAGATGCGGACACCGGTCAAAAAACCATGATGAGCGAACACAATGCCTGCCTGCACTGTAGTATCAGCCTTCCCGAACTTTCTCCTCAACTTTTCAGTTTCAACAACCCGCTTGGAATGTGCCCCAGGTGTTCGGGGCTTGGATACATACTGAAGGTTGACCCTGATCTGATTATCCCAAAACCTGCCATGACAATACAATCAGGTGCAATTGTTCCATGGGGAATTCCACAGGGATGGGTTGCCGCATCTCTCAGAACAATGTGCCGGGAGCTGAATTTCAACCTTCACACGCCCTGGGTACAATTACCCGGGGAAGTAAAGGAAATGATTCTTTACGGTTCCGGAAAAAAGGAATTCCATATAAGCTGGAAAACAAATCATTCTTCCGGTAACTGGAGCGGTCCTTTCGAGGGAATTGTACACAGAATTGACAGGCTCTACCACCAGACCGGCAGTGATGATATGCGCAAATACTACGAGAAGTTCTTCCGCAAGTACACCTGCGATGATTGCGGTGGATCGAGAATAAGAGCGGAAGCCCGCGCGGTTCTTATAGGCAGCAAAGGTATTCACGAGATTTCTGATAACACAGTGGGCAATACCTTAAAATTCTTCAACAGTATAGAACTTACAGACTACCAGAAGGCAATTGCTGAACGCCTGCTGAAAGAGATCATTTCCAGACTTACTTTCCTTACTGATGTTGGTCTGCACTACCTGACTTTAAACAGGTCGGCACCTTCTTTGTCCGGAGGGGAAGCACAGAGAATCAGGCTTGCCAGTCAGATCGGCAGCGGCCTTACCGGGGTTCTCTATGTTCTTGATGAACCAACCGTAGGACTTCATCCCAGAGACAACGCCAGACTGATAAAAACTCTTGAGCACCTCAGGGACATTGGTAACACGGTTATTGTAGTGGAACACGACACTGATACTCTGCTCAAGGCAGATCATATCGTAGACTTTGGTCCCGGTGCCGGATCTCACGGCGGGGAAGTTATCGCTCAGGGTAGTCCCGCGGAAATCATGGCGCACCCGGATTCCATCACCGGAGCATACCTCTCCGGAAGAAAAACCATGGTTCGTCTGGGAGAACCCAGAACAAAAAAAACTCCTGTTCTTTCTCTTAACGGCGCAACCCTTCACAATCTGAAATCCGTCGATTTCAAAATTCCTCTTGGCAGACTGATCTCTGTCACCGGTGTTTCCGGCTCCGGCAAGAGTTCCCTTGTGGGACAAACCCTTTACCCTGCTGTTTCCAGGCTTGTTGGCGGTTCCTCCAGCATGAAGCCCGGCCCTTACGACTCAATTGATGGTATCAGACATATCGACAAAATAATCAACATCACACAGGATCCAATCGGTCGCACCCCCAGATCCAACCCGGCAACCTACACCAAGGTATTTGACAACATCAGGAATCTCTTCGCTGAAATGCCGGAATCAAGAATCAGAGGCTACAAACCCGGGCGATTCAGTTTCAATGTTAAAGGCGGCAGATGTGAGGATTGCAAGGGCGCGGGAGTAAAGCGTATTGAAATGCACTTCCTGCCTGATGTCTTTATCGAATGTGAAACCTGCCAGGGTCTCCGGTTCAACAAAGAGACTCTCAAGATTAAATTCAGGGAAAAGAACATCTCAGACATACTGGACATGACCATTGAACAAGCCATGGTTCTCTTTGAGAGAATTCCCACAGTCTATTCCACACTGAAAGTTATGGATGAAGTAGGACTGGGTTACATTCAGCTTGGACAGCGGGCTCCCACCCTTTCAGGCGGAGAAGCCCAGAGGGTAAAACTGGCAAAAGAACTCTCAAGACCTTCCACAAGCCACACCCTCTACATTCTTGATGAACCCACCACCGGCCTTCACCCTCATGATGTAAGCAAACTTCTAAAAGTTCTGGACAGGCTGGTTTCAGCTGGCAACACCGTTGTTGTAATTGAACACAACCCTGATGTTATCGCCAATTCAGACTGGGTTGTGGACATGGGTCCCGACGGAGGAGACGGTGGTGGCGAAATCCTCGTAACGGGAACCCCGCAGGAGATCGCAAAGTGCAACCACTCCTTCACCGGCCAGCACCTTAGAGAACAGGGCCGCTGTTTCAGTTGACAATACGCAATATTGTTCTGCAACACTATACTGTGCGCCCCATGATGTTACGGTGAAAAATGCTGAAATCCTACTTCGTAAACCCGATACTTCTCTTTAAAACGAATGAGTTCTGGCTTTCCAGACCAATCTCGATATCCTGTGCATCAAGCATTGATAAAACTTCATCTGTAAGCTCTTCCGGATCAACCTCGGCGAGCCTGAATGACTGTGCCTGGATAACTTTTTCCAGAATATTCCTGACAAGTCTGCCGTTACCGAATGAGCTGTCCCTGTCGTTATAGGCATTTTTGAAATACTCCAGAAGAATAGCTTCCGCAGAATCAGCTAATTTAAATTTGCTGCTGACACACTTCATCTTAAATATTTCCACTAATTCGCGAGGCTCATAATCTTCGAAGGAGAAGTACCTGCTGAATCTGGATTTCAATCCCGGATTTGATTCAATGAATCGTTGCATTTTCCCCTTGTAGCCAGCTACAATTACTACAAGCTTATCTCTGTCATCTTCCATGCGCTTTAGTAATGTATCAATGGCTTCCTGGCCAAAATCAATACCTCTACCGTCCTCTTGCTTACTAAGAGTATAGGCCTCATCGATGAACAGGATGCCATTAAGGGCAGAATCTATCACTTTATTTGTTTTTTTCGCGGTCCCTCCTACATGATCCGCAACCAGTTTAGACCTATCAACCTCTACGACATGCCCTCGCGACAGCACACCAAGAGCTTTGAATACTTTACCGATCAATCTGGCAATTGTTGTTTTACCAGTGCCTGGCGGGCCGTAAAAAACAGTATGCAATGCAATTTGTGTTGTGGCGAGACCTTTTTGCTCTCGCAATTTCTCCATTTTCACAAATCTTAGCAGGTTTTCAATGTCCTTTTTAATATTTTCCAACCCCACCATTTTGTTCATGCTTTGTAGAATTTGCTGCAGAGTCTGCTCTTCCTTTTCAACAAATTTGTCTTCCAGTGCCTTTTCAATATCTTCCAGAACGATTGTTGTCAGCAGTTCCCTCGTTATCCTGGAAG
>JAUVJW010000051.1 GCA_030596465.1 Candidatus Fermentibacteraceae bacterium
ATCCCCCGTATGTAGCTGTCCAGACTGTGTCAGGAGCCTGTGCTTTTACCGGTGCAAGGAAACCCTGTACAATCAGCAGCACGGCGATAAGGACATGCACGCTTATCTGTTTATCGGTCATTATCATCCCCCTTCCTGTGTGAGAACCCGCTATTCTTCGCTTCAACTGATTCTTTTTCGCGGTCGTTCAGCTGACCGGAGCAATTGAATGCTTCGTTTGCGTACTGAGAAAAGGCTATCTGGTGACTCTGCGAAATTTACCAATAACATTCTTAACACATGAATGTTAAGAGAGTATTAATTCTGCTCAGGTGCTTCTGCGGTCACGCTCCTGGAATTCATAAGTACTTATTGGAGATGGTTGGTGGTTTTTAACTTGCTGGCTGAAAGTTCTTTTTATTCATTTATTCTTTCCAATGGGTTCTGCGTTTTTTTTAGAACAGACTAACTTATCAACTGTCGCTTGCAAGGTCGCAGTGAAGCAGTTATTATTGCTTTAGTCAGGTAGTTATGGGCTACTCAAATAGAGGGGGACTGCATTTTAAACCTTGAGAAACACATAGAAAACAGTGGGAGCTATACTGAACTGAGGGTTCAGGATGTAAGCTCTCACACTATCAGGATGGTAAACGGTGCTGTCAGGGAAAATCGCCGGGTGGTTAACTCCGGGGCTTCTGCAAGATCATTTCTTCGGGGGAAGTGGGGTTTTGCCTCTAGTCCGTATCAGAATGCAAGGAATTTCGGTATTTTGCAGGCTGGAGCCTCTGGAAATGCTGAGCTGCTGGGCGGCCATTCCACAGGAGAGTTTTTTGAACTGCCTGCATATCCGGGGAAAATCAATTACGGTTTTCAGGGGGAAGAGCTGTCTGTATCTGCAGAGAAAGTGTCAGAGTTGTTTTCATACATTGATTCGGAAGTGGTGAAGCGTTTCAGTAGATTGAATTCCAGAACTCTTCTTTTCACAGTAAGGGGTGAGGAGACTCATCTTGTTTCTTCAGATGGGTCAGTTCGCCACACTTTTCACAGAAGAGCCGTTCTTTTCTTCTCATTTACAACTGCGAAAAACGGGGAGAATTATAAGCTTTTCAGAAAATTTTCACTGGCTTCTGTGATTAATGAATATTTGTCAGCACCGGAGAAGCTCATGGGTGAACTGGAGGACCTGTACGAAAACCTTCTTAAGAAAGCCAATGGTGTTCGTGCAGAACCGGGTACTCATGAATGCATATTCGGCCCCGGGCTTACAGGAATATTTGCACATGAGGCTGTGGGTCATACTGTTGAATCTGATCTGGTCATGGCAGGTTCCATTGCAGGTGATTACATGAATAAGCAGGTGGCAAGTCCACTGATCACATTGGTCGACTTTGCTTCTGAATGTATGGGAGACCCTTGTCCGGTACTGGTACTGATGGACGAGGAGGGGATAATCGGTGAAGATGTGGTGATCATTGAGAACGGCATTCTTCGCAGTTTCCTGCACAACCGGGAATCTGCTGTGCTGTTTGGCGCCAAACCCTCCGGGAACGGCAGGGCACAGCTCTACAACCAGGAACCTCTGGTCCGGATGCGGAACACAGCGATTCTTCCCGGCAAAGACAGGCTTGAGGATATGATCTCCTCGGTGAATAACGGTTACTATCTACTGGATTACAGCAATGGGCAGGCAGACAGCACCGGCGAGTTCATGTTCAGTGTTACCGAGGGGTATGAGATTATTAACGGGAAAATTGGAAGGGCAATGAAGGATACTACTGTTTCCGGTCTGGCTTTCGATGTACTGAAGAGCGTTTCAGGAGTCTCTGACACAATGCAGTGGAGTCTGGCAGGGTGTGGCAAGAAGTACGGTATTGCAGTTGGCATGGGTGGTCCAGCAGTTAAATGCACCCTGAAGGTGGGAGGCTGAGTTTATGAAAAACAATTTTGAGAACAGCCTGAAGATCCTCAGGGAAACTGGCTTTCAGAGCTACGAAAGCAGACTTGTTGAAACCACAAGGCACGAGGTGAGCATCAACAACGGCAGACTGGATCTGCTTCGAACGCTGGAAGATGTTTCATTAACTCTTACAGGATTACTTAAAGGGTCTAGAGCATCAACAACTATTACCGGATGTGATGAAAATGCTGTGCGCACAGCATCGCAGGAAATCATGAAGCTTTCGAAATCAACTCCACCTGACAGTGCCAACGAAATAGCACCACTGAAGGAGGCATGCTTTCAGGAAAAAGGACAGTCTGAGGCAGATGTTGCTGTTATGATTCGAAGGCTTGCAGAACTGAAGAGCTACTGCACCGAGAAGTATCCCACCCTGAATTTGCGCAGGGTTACACTTGGGTTCAATAATCAGTTTAGGAAGTATGGTAATTCCAGTGGAACCATGCTCTCTGAACGTCATGGAATTTACACACTAGACGTGACTTTTGTCTCTGCTGAAGGTGGTGAGCGCTCATCATTCAACTATACCAGCGTTCAGTTTGACAGTCTTGATAAACCCCTGCAGCAGTTTGGGAATATTGATACTCTGCTCGAACAGTCTACCGGGCAGGTGTTTTCAGAGAAGTTGCATGCTGATTTCACCGGGGATGTGATCATTACTCCAGAGTGCATGGGGTATTTCCTGTATCTTCTGTCGATGCATCTACAGGACGGATATCTGGTGAAGGGAACATCCCTGTACCAGGATGTATTAGGAGAGAAGGTGGCTGACAGTAAATTTACTTTCAGAACTGCACCGGTATCAGATGAGTTGCCGTACAGTAGCTTCATTACCGAAGACGGATTTCCCACTGAAGACACCATGGTGTTGGAAAAGGGCGTTCTCAGAAGCTATTTGATTTCTCTCTACGGCGCAAATAAAACCGGATACCGCAGATCAGGCAATCAGGGAGGTTTTTACATTATTGAACCCGGAGAGACTACCCTTGAGGAAATGATTTCTTCCATAGACAGGGGTCTTTTCATCACTCGCTTCTCTGGTGGAATGCCCGGTGAGAACGGTGACTTCTCCGGAGTGGCAAAAAACAGTTACCTGATTGAGAATGGCCGGATGGGTAAACCGGTAAGTGAAGTGATGATCTCCATGAATTTGAAGGATATGTTCAGTAGCATAAGGCATCTTTCAAGGGAGAGAACGAACCTGGGAAATTCTCTGCTCCCCTGGATTCAGTTCAGTGATGTCTCTGTTCATGGATGGGAGCAGGTGGAAGAAAAACGCTGATACCGCAGAAGCTTAATGCCTGGCCTGGAATGATTGATCCTCTGAATGTGATCTCATATCCTCAAGAGTATGTTTTATTGATGTCTTAAGTAACTTCGCCGCATATGCAGAATTGTAATTCCTGTTTGTTCGGCCTTTGTCAGCCATGATCCTGCCGCTCTTCTGGCTCTGTTTCAGATTTCGCCGGAGAACAGCGAGTTCTTCTTTACATCGAATGTATGACAAGAGTCTGGTAGATTTCGGGAACTGGTGAGCAAACCAGTCATTGCGGGATTCTAAGCAATCATCAACATTGGCAATAATGACCTCTGTTTGTATTGTTCAGCAGAGAGTAGCATAAATCCCGATTGTGAGGTAACTATGGGGAATGAAACCAATGTAGAAATAATGGCTCCGGCGGGTTCTTATGAGTCTTTGATGGCTGCAGTAAACGCCGGGGCTACTTCCATATACTTTGGCGTGGGCAATCTGAATATGAGATCAAAGTCAGCTAACTTTGAGCTGGACGATCTTGCTAAAGTAGTTGAGATATGTTCAGAAAATAATGTGAGAAGTTACCTGACATTGAACACAATCATGTATGATGAAGACCTGGATGATGCCAGACGAATCTGCGATCTGGCCAAAAGTGCAGAATTAAGCGCGGTAATTGCTTCCGACATTTCCGTTATTGAATACGCAAACTCAATCGGGCTGGAAGTTCATATCTCAACGCAGATGAATGTTTCAAATATGGAGGCAGTAAGGTTCTATTCCCGGTATGCGGATGTTATTGTGCTGGCAAGAGAATTAACACTGGAACAGATTGAGCATATCTGCTCTGTGGTCAGGAAAGAAAACATCTGTGGACCATCCGGAAATCTTTTAAGAGTTGAAGTGTTTATTCACGGTGCCATGTGCGTGGCAATCTCCGGGAAATGCTATATGAGTCTGGCTCAGTACAACAGTTCCGCAAACAGGGGAAGGTGTCTGCAGACCTGCAGAAGACGGTACAGGGTTATAGATGAAGAAACAAATGAAGAGTTAATCATAGATAATAAATTTGTTATGTCTCCCGGAGACCTGTGTACTATTAAAATACTGGACAAAATAATTGATGCCGGTGTGAGTGTTCTCAAGATAGAGGGTAGAGCAAGAGGTCCCGAGTATGTTGACGCTGTGGTAAGGCAGTATAAGAAAGCACTGTATTTTATTTCTTCAGGGGAATATGATGAGAAAAACAAAGAAAAATTGGAAAACGAACTGAAAAAAGTATTTAACAGAGGTTTCTGGGAAAATGGATACTACCTGGGGAAAAGGTTGGGGGAATGGTCCGGAGTTTACGGATCTCAAGCAACTACAAGGAAAATACAAGTAGGTAAGGTTTTCAATTTTTTCAAAAAGAATATGGTGGTTCAGATAGTTGTTGAGTCAGAGGAGATAAAAAAGGGTGATCAGATAGCCTTTACGGGGCCAACAACAGGTATTGTTTATTCTGAAGTTGACAAGATGCTTGACAATGAAGGCAATGAAGTTGCGTGTTTAAAAAAGGGGAGTGGGGGAACAATAAAGATTGGGCAAGTGGTGAGAAAGAACGATAAAGTTTTCCTGATCAAATTGAGGAATCAGGAATAAGAAAACTGAGATTTATCTTGCGAAGTATTTCCGGGGGACAACAGGTTTGTGATTCTCGAAATATCGGTATTATTGAAATGTGAATGGATTTGCGGCGGTACACACAGGGAGTCCTGGTGAAAGAGAAGAAAATACATATTCCCGGAAGCAAATATGTAGTAAACAGAGTGTTACTTATCTCTGCACTTGCCAGCGGTAAATCAAGTATCTACAATGTACCGGGTAATCAGGATATAGAACTTTTGCTTAAATCATTAAAAAGCATAGGGATCTGCTTCAGTGAAGTTGATGGTAGAGATGGTAAGGAAAGAAGACTGGAAGTCTGGGGAATCGATTCACCCCGCTGTAATTTAAAGAAAACCAGAGAGATAGATGTTGGGGAATCGGGAACCTTGCTGAGATTTCTTGTTGGCTATGCCTGTCTGCTGGACGGGGAAACAACCATAACTGCAGGCACCAGGAACAGGGAAAGGCCCATTGAGCCGCTTATTCAATCATTGGAAGATCTTGGAGCTGAGATAACAGTTGCAATGGGTAAGAGCTTGTACCCCATCAGGATAAAAAAAGGATTGGCCGGGGGACGGACTGTTGTCAACGGTGATATCAGCAGTCAGTTCATAAGCTCTTTACTGATCGTCTCGCCTTATGCAGAGAATGATGTAGAGATAAAAGTATTAAAACCAATAGTCTCCTCAGACTATATTAACCTGACAATAAGAGAAATGGAAAGATTTGGAGTTACCGCAAAAAGAATATGTAATGAAAAGGATGATCTGTTCCGGATTCAGGCGGGGCAGAGGTATTCACCACGGAACCTAAATATTCCCAAGGATTGGAGTTCAACAAACTATCTGCTGGCCGCATCTGTAATATTGAATAAAGAGATAAAGATTTACCAAATAGATACAGGGTCAAATTCCGGGGAATCGGAGTTTGTTTTCATCCTTCAGAGAATGGGTTGTAAGATAGATATAGAATCTGACAGTGTATCAATTCACAACTCAGAGATTTTGAACGGTGTTGAGGTTGATATGAAGGACAGTCCGGATTCTGTTTTAACCCTGGTTGCTGTTGCCTTGTTTGCAGGAGGAACTACCACTGTAAAAAATATCAGCCATTTAATGCACAAGGAGAGTGACAGGATAAAGCAAGTTGAAAAAGAGTTGAAGAAAATAGGAGCACATATAAAGACTACAAAAGATTCAATAACAATTGTCGGGCAGAATCAGTTACATACAGCAACTACCGAATCTCATAATGATCACAGGTTGGCTATGTGCCTGGGTCTGATAAAATTGAGAAATAGAAATATGAAAATAGTGAACGAGGAATGTGTAAAGAAATCCTTTCCTGAGTTCTGGGAATGTATGAGGAAGATTGATGAGGGTGGTGAGGAATGCCTGGAGATTCAATAGGAAAAATGTTTAAGGTAAGTGTATGGGGCGAATCACATGGTTCATCAATTGGTGCTGTTGTGGAAGGTTGTCCTCCCGGTATTGAATTGGATCTGAACAGGATTCAAGAAGAGTTGAATAGAAGAAAACCCGGCAGAAATAAATTTGTGAGTGCCAGAAATGAAAAAGATCGTTTTGAAATTCTATCCGGCTTGTTTAATGGGAGAACCACGGGAACCCCAATAAGCGTTATCATTAAGAATGAGGGTTTCGAAAAAGAGAATTATGAAGAGCTGGGCAGAATATTCAGACCTGGTCATGCCGATTATACATATCACGCGAAATACGGAATAAGAGACTACTATGGGGGTGGAAGAAGCTCAGCAAGAATGACCGCTCCTGTAGTTGTTGCCGGTGCAATTGCCGGACAGGTATTAAGCGGGGAACTTGGAATAGAAATACAGGCATATGTAAAGAAAATCGGGAACATTAGATCGAATATTTCCTCCAGTGAGGTTGAAAAAGCGGATTTGTATAGAAGTCCAGTTAATTTTCCGGATATGGATAGAGAGAAAGAAATCCTCGCGTTGCTTGGTAAGTTGGAAGAAGAAGGAAATTCCGTTGGCGGTATAGTTGAATGTGTTATTAAAAATGTGCCAGCTGGTTTTGGTGAACCGCTTTTTGATAAGCTGGATGCTGATTTAGCCAAAGCAATGGTAGGGTTGAATGCAGTTAAGGGATTTGAGATCGGTAACGGATTTGAATGTGCAGAGTTAACCGGAAAAGAAAACAATGATGGATTTTCTGTGAGTAATGGAAAAGTGGTAACAAAAACCAACAACTCTGGAGGAGTTCTGGGAGGAATATCAAACGGGATGCCGATAGTTTTCAGGGTTGCATTCAAGGCAGCACCAAGTATTGCTCAAAAACAGAACACTATTGATATTGATGGAAAGAAAATAGAAATAGAGATAAAGGGCAATCATGATATCTGTGTGGCGATTCGCGCAGTACCGGTTGTTGAAGCATTATCCGCAATTATTGTTTGTGACCACTATTTGAGATGCAGGGGGCAGTGTGGAGTAAAATGAGTCAAATCACCAGATTGAGAAAAGAAATCGATGAGATAGACAGGGAAATAGTAAAGCAACTGAATAGAAGAATCGAATTAGTCCTGAAAGCAGGAGAGTACAAAAGAAACAATAAATTGGCAGTAGAAGATTTGGCAAGAGAAGAAGAAATTATTTCAAAGATGGAATTCAATGAATTAGATGAAAAGTTTGTTAAAGATATTTATAAAGTGATACTTGGTTATTCTAAATTGAAGCAAAGATCACAGTCCGGCAATATTCAGTCAACAGACAAGTATGATTGAAAAACCAGGGCATCGCATCTGTAAAAGAAATAATTAAACTGTCTTCTTCAAAGAATTGAATGTGCAGCAAATATTCACCTCGTTCGCTTCTTTCTCTATCACCAATTCTGTAGTTTTCATTGAGCCTCAGTTCATTTTCATTCAACCCATCAAAGGCGGGCTGGCTGCTATTGAAAGATGGCATTTATTGCGCCGAATGATATTCTTGACAATGCTGTATCCTGTTTTTGCAGTCATTCAATATGTGAAGATAAACACTGCATGAAACTCAGCAGTGTCAGGATCCCATCTTTGTACGGATTGATATGCTGCATATTCAAACCTTTAAAACGATTCTTCTTCCTTTGCAGGAGAAAGAAACTGTTTTCCAGGATGGAATTGAGGAGAGTGGTAAACAGGCTTCGGCTGGTTTATATTATTCTGTTAGGAGCCGGGTAGTTGTTTATTCAGTTTATCCGGCGCAGTGGGGTGTTCTGTGTGCTGAATCTTGTATTTTTAGTTCGGTCAAAAAATACTCCTGTGTGTGCAGGGTGTGGGCTGAATGGATTATCTAAGGGGGGATGTTTATGAGAATATTAACTCTGCTGGTTGTTGTGGTTGCGGGAATCACATCCGCGCAGCCGCAATCCTTCCGGTCAATGTCGACCGGAGGAATGATACTGGATGACCTTGACCTGTGGTTGTCTGGAATGCTTTTTGCTCAACCGTTGCCTGACAGGCTTCTTGATGTAAAGGGAATAAGAGTGTATACCGGTCTTTCAAATCTGTCTACAGGTGAGGATCTGGTATTCGAGGAGTCTGACAGTACCAGAGGAGGATTCCTTCTAGGCGGTAGCTGGTCTCCGGAAGGTGAACCTTTCGGTGTTGGAATTCTCACTGAATTCATGGATGACCGAATTCTTGAAGAACTTGAACTGTCGGGTCCGGGCGGTTCAATTCTGGTTTCCGGTCAGGGAGAAGTGGAAGGCACCTGGTCGGAGTATACCGATACAAACGGGGATGGTACTCTTGATACGAGACACACCGTTCATCAGACTGCTTCCGGAAATGTTGATTCAACAAGTACATCGGCAGGATTGTTTGGTGCATACGCCCCGAATGAGACACTGAAACTTGGTCTGGGTGTTGCACTGACTCAAATTACATCAGAGATAAGAAGCGGTGATGTGAACAATTCAATCACCGTAACTGATTCCAATCTTGTGAGTGGTGTTGAAACCTATTTCATGGATGGCGACGCAAGCGGAACTGACAAGGAAACCAGAAATATTCTAATGATTTCAGCTTCCGGAAGAGGTTCCGCGACTGACATGCTTGATATTGGAGGAATGTTCCTGTACTCAAAGATATCATCTGACTTATCATCGGATGAGCAGGAAAGCGGGACGGAGGATTTTCTGCCGGGCGAAAGTACTGTTTACGATTACTCGGTCTGGAATCTGGTTCAGGAATTCTCGGTTTCTCCCGGTGGCAGCAGTTTAGGCGGCGGTCTTGATCTGGGGTACTGTATTGATGATGACTGGAAACTGGAATTGGCAGGGGCATACTACACCACGAGTATTGACGGTTCATCAGATAATTTTTCATCCAGCTTTGATTCGACTCACACAGTAACCGTTGGTTCACTGGTAGAGAATACA
>JAUVJW010000170.1 GCA_030596465.1 Candidatus Fermentibacteraceae bacterium
CGAAGTATGTAAATGTTTCACTGGAAGATCCTGTATTTGCTCGAATCCGGATTGATTCGACCGTTGATGAAGATTTCCTGGATTATGTTCCGGAGAACAGAACACCAATGTTTGATTCCATTGTAAAAGAGGGCTGGCGCTCTATGGCTCTCCGTGGGCCCGCTGATCCCGATCTGATGGAAGGTGTTGATTCTGTGAAGCTTGGCAGGGCTACAAAGGCCGCCTCTATCGCAAGAAAGAGTTTTCTTTCTGCCATTTCTTCAAACAGGTTGCCCTGGAATGTTTGTCTTGCCCCCACCCGGGCCTGGGCTGTGAAGGTACTTGGAAGTGATGAGAACTGGGAAAAAAGAATTTGGGACATACTTATTCCGATTCTTCGACTTGATAAAGATGACCCTGTTGCGGCATGGGTTGAGCACGATGCATTGCTGAAAAGGCGAGCTGCGTTTCTCAATTCTCACAAGTTTCCGAAGATCAGATTTTCCGGTCCGGGGACAGATCTTACAGTCGGCATGCTTCCAGACAGGCGTTTTAACGGAGGAAGTTGTACAGCTGCGGATGGAACGGTGTTTTTCCCCAATATTCCGACTGAAGAAGTATTCAGTACACCTGACATGACTGCTACCGAGGGAAAGGTAAGATGCACCAGACCTGTGACGGTTTACGGCGCACAGGTGAGTGGTGCCTGGTTCCGATTTGAAGAGGGCAGAGTGGTGGAATCCGGCGCGGAGAGCAACGGAGAGGTTCTTAAGCAGTATCTCAGCACGGATGATGGTGCATCCATGCTGGGCGAGATCGCTCTTGTTGGTATTGATTCACCAATTTACAAGTCGGGGAAAATTTTTCACAATATCCTTTTTGACGAAAATGCTTCATGCCATATCGCTCTTGGTAATGGTTACACTGATTGCATTGTGAACGGTACAACCATGGATGAGGAGGCTCTCCGCAAGTGCAGATGCAACCAGTCTCTCGTTCACACTGATTTTATGATTGGCAGCGAAGAGGTTGATGTAACAGGTATTGCTGAAGACGGCAGAAAGACAACGATAATTAAAAACGGTGAGTTTGTGATTTGAAGGGAATGAAGAATGGTTGATCCAAGACTGCTTGAAATTCTGGTATGCCCCAGGTGCAAGGGTGAGCTTGAGTACAAAACAGAGGGAGACGAAAGTCTGATCTGCAGGAAATGCGCTGTGGCTTTTCCTGTTAGAGATGACATTCCAGTAATGCTTATGGATGAGGCTGTACCCATCAGCAGCCAGTGAAAACACCAATTTTCATTAAGGTGAAAGTAACGCCGGGCAGCAATAAAACAGAGTTTTGTTCAGTGATGGATGATGGGTGTTACAAAATACGCCTGAAAGCTCCGCCTGTTGAGGGGAAAGCAAATACAGAACTTATACGGTGGATTGCAAAGCAATTCGGGGTTTTGCGAGAATCCGTGCTGATCAAATCGGGAAACACCTCAAGAAGAAAAACTGTAAAGATAGAGTCCCCGATTCTTATTCCGCACTGGCATCATGAGTGAAAGGATTCTTGCGGAGTCAATTCGCTTTGAACTTCAGGAGAAAGGCAAAAAAAGGATACTTGTCAGGAATATGCACAACACGGAGAAATTTGTCCGTGTTCTTTCATCTGTTCTTGACAATGTGCGTATTCTCACTTTGGATTGTTCCCATGAGAATTCTCTTCGGAAAAGCCTGTTCGCATATTTTGTTGGAGATAGTTTTTCCTCGAAGGAAACCGCTTTTGAGGCAGGATGGCGTTCGCACGCAACAGAGATCTCACTTTGCTCTGAAGCGGCGGGTCTTGAAGTTGTTGCAGGTCTTCAGAGTGTAAAAGCTGATGTAGAAAACTTCCTGCTGAACGACATCTCACTTCCGGCGGGAGGATCAACTCTCGCAAAGATATATTCATCATTTGCATGGACTCTTCCCACAGTGATCTGCTTTGTAAACTGTACAGAACGATTGGGAGATACTTTTTGTGCCTTGCAGGAGAGTACGCTCTGTCCTATGCCTTCAGTTATTGTATTCAGGAAGGATTGTGGTAATTTTCAGGGATTCGACTCAATAATCGAGTCTGGAATGATGTCTCTGGATTCCGTCCGGAACTACCTTGCAGAAGTGAATTCCACAGCACTGCCGGATAAAGTAATGGTTGCCACCGGCGGCGATGAAGGTCTGGTAAAATTGTATGCGGGATTACAGAAATTTACCGGCGAAGAGAGTGACGACATGTTTTTCATGCTTGACTCTTTTCTTAAGAATAATCCTCAGTTAACCCTGTTTGCAAGGATCGCAGCGCTTTTCGGAATGCAATTTCTTCCAGGTGAGGTTTCCCTGTTATCTGGAGTTTTATCACAAACTGTTTTCTCGCTTGGCAGAAGAATTAATCTCTGGGAGGGGCATTTTGCAGGGCATTTCTTCAGCGGGAGCATTCGTGAGCGGTTTCTTCAGGGTATGGATTCAGAAGAGAAAGACAGAATGCTTGGAAGAGCGGCAGAGGTTGTGTTGAAGTTCCGAGGATGCAATTCCCGTTCTCTTCAGATTGCAGGGGATCTTCAGGTCAGGGCAGGACTTTACCTTCCAGCATCAGAATCTTACGAAAAAGCTGCCGGGATGGCCAATGGGGATCTTCGCAAGGCCGATTTGTATAAAAGAGCCGCCCTGTTTTCAGAAAAGAAAGCCGACCATTTGCTGTTTCAGGCTGCATTAAACCTCTACAGAGGAGAGTTTTTTCCGGAAGCAGTTGCTGTTCTAAAGTCAATTAGTGATTCCTCTATTTCCGCTACCGGTGTGCTTTGGGCGTTGTGTGCCACTTCCGGAGATGAGTCATTGCGCGAAGCAATTGAGACTTCGGGGGAAACCGGTATTCCCGATCTTGTGTATGAAATTCTTGAATCCCGAGATCTTCACAGAGACGGCTGTTTTTTGAAAGCAGAGCAAATTCTTCTCCTGAGAGCCATAGGGGATCCATTGAGTTCTGTTGTTTGTCTTGTGGAACTTGGCGAGCAGCTGTACAAACGCGGAATGGTTGAGAGTTCTCTTAACACAATGACCGTGGCCGGACGGGAAGCGGTATTGCTGGGAGCTGACTGGCTGGAAAGAAAAGCTCTGTTTACCTCTCTAAAGGCATGGAATCGGCTTGGAAAACAGGATAAGGTGAACTCAAAGTTGAGCAGACTGCTCGAGTTGACGCTTCGCTCCGGAAACAGACGAAAACTGGTATCGGTTTGTAATCTGTACGCAAATTCACTGCTTCTTCGTCACAGGTACAACAGAGCACTGGATATATATTCTTCAGCGCTCAGAACCCTTTCAACTGTTTCAGAGACCCAGGCAGTTAGAATTGTTATTCTGAATAACATGGGAGTTGCCGAGCGAAAGCTTTCCCGTACCAGTGATTCTCTCCGTACCCTTATGCGCCAGGTCAGGATATCAGTGTCTTCCGGAAACCTGTCACAGGCCTGTATCGCATACGGAAACATGGCTCGCATTTTTATTCACCTTTGCAGGACTGAATCTGCCGAAGACTGTCTTGAAACCATGATTGAATTCGCCAGCCTCGGGAAAATAGCGGAAGCGGCTGAGTCAATATGGTACATTTCTTCGCAGATTGCATTTATGAGGGGCGAGGTGGATACCGCTTTTTCGTTTATCAATCAATCAATTCAGCTTTCAAGAGAATCGGGAAAGAAAAGAAGGCTTTCGCAGGTTGTTGTTAAGAAAGGTTCAATGCTGCTCAGACTTGAGAGATACAGAGAGGCTGTGGAAATACTGGCTGAGGGTTTGGATATGTCCATGGCCGTTGGAGCAAACCTCAATGCTTATCTTGCTCACATGAAGCTTACTGCCGCAAAGTGTTTTCTCGGGCAATGTTCGCCGGTTGAGCTTTTGTCTCTTCAGTACAGGGGAAATCCCGATGATACCCAGAAGGGTGAGCAGATGTATTACCACTGGCTTCTTACAGGAAGCAGGCAAAGTCTTGCAGCGGCAGCTCAACTTATTTCGCGGGGACTCTCTTACGGGTTGTACTTCCATTCCTATTTGCATATGCTGCAAAAGATTGAACAGGATATCCCGACCAGTCTTGCAGATACAATTCCCCTTGTGCATAATTACCCTTCCTGTGATTGAATGAAAGGTGAAAGATGTATATTTCTATGCCCCGTAGCTGGGGAGATATTGTCTCTTCCCGGAGCGGCATTTTTGTTTCTGAAGAATATTCAGTTGACAGTGTAAGGGAAGTGCTTAAGCAGGGAGAGAAGATCTTCCTGATCGGCGCTGATGCTATTTCAAATTCCGCCGGCTGGTTTTTCGTTCGGGATCACCTGGCTCTTTTTGGCTCCGGCACCCTTGCCGGTTCGAATCATCCTGCCGGACCCAGGTTTCCCAATCTCAGGGGTATGTACATTGTACCCGAGATTGAAGGGGAACCGGTTCGCGAAGGCATTGTGCTGAGAGTTCCCGATATCAGGTTGAGCACTGGTGCGGAACTTCGTGCTTTCGCATGTGACGCACTTGTCTCCCACGGGATAGATCAGGCTATTGCCGCTGCCCATGGTGGCGCCGGGGTTATTTTCGTGCTGAACTGCATAAAGCCCGGCAGTAAAGAAAACATTGATTATTCTTTTCTGAACAGACTGGTTCAGAAAATTGAAGGAATTGAAGAAGGAGATTAGTAGTGAATTACAAGGAAACCATCAAGCTTCCCGGAACCAGCTTCTCCATGAAGGGTGGGCTGATAAATAAGGAGCCGGAACTTCTTGAGAGATGGAAGGAAATGGATCTCGAAGGTCGGATAAGTGATGCCAGACGGAATTCCGAGCCTTTCATTCTTCACGATGGTCCACCCTATGCCAATGGCCATGTCCATCTTGGAACAGCA
>JAUVJW010000078.1 GCA_030596465.1 Candidatus Fermentibacteraceae bacterium
ACTGTTGCTCCGCTGATTGGAGAACCACCACTTGTTACAGTCATCGTTATAGTCTGTGAGCCTGGGTTAACCATTCCCGGGTTGCAGTCGATATCAAGGTTTGTGGGGTTGGTTACATCGTTGGTGAATATCTCCATGGCAGGGTCACCGAACCAGATGTACATCATGGCGTTGTCTTCACCGGAAGAACCGTGGTTTGTGATGATCCAGACAGCAGCGTCATTAAGGGTTTCTCCAACATTGTAATTTCCGTTGTTATAGAGTCCCAGGTAGATCTGCTTCATGTAGTCGTGGTTAGGTGTGGTGTATGAAGGCTGAGTGGCGGAAAGATTACCGCTGGCGCCGTTGTCGTCCCAGGCGAAGCTTTCGGCGAGACACTCACTGGCTGTCTGGTATTTGCCGCAGTTACAGGCGATGTTCCATACCGGAGGCATGAAGGTGTTTGTGAGAGATTGAATGTTGGTCTTTGACCATGTTCCCGGAGCACTCCAGGACCAGATCGCATCATCGCCGTGTCCTCTGTATCCAACAGAACCAACACCGGTATTAAACCAGCCTTCAACCATGGAGTTTGTTCCACCCTCGGGAGGATAGATCTTCCAGAAGGTCATATTCACAACATAGCTGGCAGCAGCGATCTCGTTGCAGCAAGCTGTGTATTTGCCGGGGTACTGTTCGCCGTGAGCGGCAAGAACAGAGGTGCTGGGAATGATACCTGTAGTATAACTGTCATCAAAACTGTGTCTGTAGTAGCCGTCGATGATCTTGTTGACCTGAGTTGTGATCTGAGCAGAGCTGCCGGTAAGGCGCCCGACTGCTATTTCGGGAGTAAGGTCCGTGCCTACCAGACAGGCATACCAGTAATCACCAATGATGCCGCCGTTGTTGTAGCTTGGAAGGGCAGCGTAGTCTCCGGCAATCATGGCGAAACGGGTCATGCTGGTGTCATAGTGGTCAGCCATTGCAGCTTTGATTTCGCCCGTGGTCGCTGAGCCGGAGAAGGTTTCAACTGAAGTCTCATAACCTATGCCCTGGTAGAATTCTACAAGAGGCAGGATGGCGCTGAGGTTGGCGTCGGTGGTAACGAAAATGTATTCAGCGGCTTCAGCATCGGTGGATATTGAAGCGGCGTCATCAACCATGTCGTAGTTGATGAGCATTCTTGAAGCACTGTTTCTTACCGTTTCTGTGGAAGGAAATGCAATTGCTTCTACGTTTCCGGCGAAGTCTATTCTTATGCTCATGGATCTTGCAACTTGAAGTTCGTCTGTTGCGGGGTTGTACCTGAATGGATTTGCGAGAAGTTTGTCTGTGCTGATTCCACCCCAGGTGCCAGGGCTTACTGCTTCAGCCCAGCCGGAAGGGAAGAAGCTGTTTGTTACGTATGCCTCATCATTCTGACGGAATGCGAAGGGGTTGTGAGGCATATCAATTTCAGGGGTCTGGACAGGAACAAGGTTGATACCGGTGTATGTTGTGTATTCAACATTTTCTATGGTAACAACTGCTTCGGTACCGAATGGAAGAGCGAACATCTGCCCGATATTTGGAACTTCAGGAAGGCCAATCTCTGTTTGAGTATGAACTCCTGGAAGGTCGATGCTGTCCCAGGTTGTACCTCCGGCAACCGTTTTACCAAGCCAGAAGCCGGGAACTGTAATTTCAACAATAACATGGCTGGTGTTAGACTCAACAAGATTTACAGAGCATTCATCACCGGGCTGGCCGCCAAGTGACTGCCAGTCAAAGTCGCCCTGCAAAGCAAATGAAGCCGCTGCAAGAAGCAATGCAACCATTAACACGAATTTCATGATATAACTCTCCTCATTGGGGTTAGTGCGGGAAATTATTAACTTAGAAGCTACTCATCTGCCGACAATCATACCAGAACGGACCCAAGTCAATACAGAGGAGTTGACCTTCAGCACGCAACTTAGGATAATCGGCAATGAACTGAAAGGAGTTCCAAAAGATGAAAACCACGGTATTTGTGATTTTAATTGTAGTTACAGCAGCTATGGCGGGACCCAGAATAGGTGGTCGCGTGGGGTACACAACAGCCGAAGATCCATTCACGGGGCTCAGCGCAGACGGTGCTATCTTCGGAGGTCAGATCACATTCCCTCTTATGCCGGTTCTGGGTATTGAGGTAAGCGGAACTTATACCAGCACAGAGTCTGATGTTTCAATGGAAAGTTATCTTATCAATTATCTTGAGGACAACTATCCGGAATTCGAGTACAACGGTAACGCTGACGAATTGCGCAGCTATATGGAGAACGAACTCGGATGGACCCTTCCGTCAGAGGCAGATATGCTGGACGATTATACGGCAACCTATCATAATCTTGGTCTTGCTTCTATACTGAGAGCGGACATTCCCATGGGAGCCTCTCCGTTCAGCCCGTATGTTGGCGGTGGCGGAGGAGTACATTTTGTTGTGAGCGATGCTGATGCCATGCTGGCAATGGTTAAGCAACAAACGGGTGAACCCGCGATTGATGCCTACGATCATGTTTTCCCTTCAGCCGAAGGCGTTATCGGTATGAATTTCAAGCCGGCGGGAGCACCTGTTTCCGTGTTTGGAGAGATAAGACTTTCCAAACCTTTTGGCGATGATGCAGGTGACGCTATTGTTACTTATTTCGGCGGAGCTAATCTGGGTTTCTAAAGAATGTTTTTAATTGTCCCCGTTTCGGCGGGGGCGTTTTTTTTTACAACCTCACAGAAATGATGCCATATTCCCGGAGCAGAACATTGTACTCCCCCGGATTTCAAGTTCCAGTTCTTTTCCCGGAAACCGGAGACCTTTCCACCCGCCTCCTTTACTAGAAGAACCCCCGCAGCCATGTCCCATGGTTTAAGATTTTCCTCCCAGAAACCACCGTATCTGCCTGCGGCAGTGTAGGCCAGATCCAATGCTGCCGAGCCACATCTTCTAATACCTCTCGCCAGTCCAAGGAATTCAGTAAGTACGCCGAGGTCAAAAGTTAAATCCTCCGGGGTTCTTGTGTACGGGAAACCGGTGGCCACAACAGCATCCCGGAGTTTGTCTGCGGAGGAAACCTTAATAGGCTTTCCGTTAAGGTATGCACCGCCTTCCCGAAGAGCAATGAATGTTTCGGAATGCACGGGGTCATGAATGCAGCCAAGACAGATACCATCTTCATCCACCAGAGCAATGGAAATGCAGAAAAATGGAATTCCCATTGCATAGTTGTTTGTGCCGTCCAGAGGATCAACCACCCAGCAGGGGGTTTCCGGATAGGTTCCATTCCAGCTTTCCTCTCCCAGGAATGAGGATCCAGGAAGTAATTTTGTAAGAGCTTTACGAAGAAATGCCTCTGAGCAGAGATCCGCTTCAGTAACAAGTTCCATGCCTTCCTTCGGGTTGACGGAGAAGCCTTTCTCTCTGTATTTCAATAAAATCAGCCCGGCTTCCTTTGCTGATTCGATGACTTTGTCCACAAAATGCTGAGTCATAGTCTCCCTTTCAGATCAGTGATGTTGGGATTATATCACAGGATACTTTAAGGGGGGAATAATGGAATTCCGAAATTTCGGAACCAGAATGCGTTATCTTGTTAACGATCTGCTTATTCGTAATCCTCTGTGGCAAATGCTGGTTCTTGTAATGGCTTCTTCCGTGATAATAACAGCAGGGTTTCTTCTCGTTGATGACAGCATCGAGGATGGCATATGGTGGTCTTTTACAAGATTACTTGATCAGGGAACCTTTATTAACGATAACCGGTATGAGCCCCCGGTCATCGTTGTTGGTGTTCTTGTAACTCTTGGTGGAATTATTATTCTTTCGCTGCTTATAGGTATTTTTTCTTCAAAAATAACCGAGCAGCTTGATTTACTGAAAAGAGGAAGATCTCCCGTTGCTGAAAAAGATCACTTCATCGTTTGCGGAGATGGAGACAGGCTGTACGAAGTAGCCAGAGAGCTGGTGGAGGCTCGACAGGAGGGATCTTCCAGAGGCAGTATTATACTTTTTTCCAGCAGATCCAGAGAGGAAATGGAAGAAATACTTATTCAGCGTATAGGGAAAAAACAGGCAAGACGGGTGATCTGCCGGTCAGGAAACCCCACAGATGTTGATTCTCTTGATCTGCCGGGTTTCGAAAAATGCGCCGGATTTGTAATAATAGGAGATGAAGACAGCACAGTGATAAAGACGCTTGTAGCGGTGAATTCCATTCGAGGCGAGGGAAACTCAGTGGGAGTATGCGAACTTCGCAACCGGGTCAGGAGTCGAATTGCAAAAATGGCCTGTTCCGGTGTCCACTGGATACCGGTACGAGAGATTGTCATGCGCCTTCTTGTTCAGGTAGGAAGACAGCCCGGACTGAGTGCTGTTTACAGTGAGATCCTCAGTTTCAGGGGGAATGAGTTCTATCTCGAAAGGAGATCCGAAGTTGTGGGTCTTGATTTTGGAGAAATATCCCGGAAAATATCCGGGGGAATTGTCGCAGGAATGCTGAAGAGCGGAAAAATTGTGCTGAATCCTCCTCCAGGCATGATTCTGGATACAGGGGATAGTCTTCTTGTTCTGGCGGAGAACAGAAATTCCTTCTCTTTCGTAGACAAGTCTCCTGGAAAAAAAGAGTACATACACGGAAAAGTAGAAATTCCACATGAGCCTATGCGAATGCTTGTGTTCTCCGGGCAGAGCGGAAAATTCTGTTTTATGCTCAGGTTGCTTGATGAATACTCTGATTCCGGTGCTGAAATTACTGTTGCAGGATCTATTTCCGATAAGGAAGGGTCGGATCTGCTTAATGAAATTGAGTATGTGAACTGTTCAAAAAGCTATATAAAGATGGAACGAACGGATCCCGATGCGGTTGAAGCCCTTCATCCGGAAAAGTATGACAGCATTATGGTTATTTCAGGGAAAAATTCTGGAATGTCCGATGAGGATGCCGACTCGGAGTGTATAGTTACTCTATTGATCCTTAGAGATATCGCGAACAAGTACGGCGACCAATGGAACGCAACGGTTGTATCAGAGATAAGAAACCCGAGGAACAGAAGACTTGCCACCGCTGCGGGGATTGATGATTTTGTTATTTCCAACGAGGTGTGCAGTATGATTATGGCACAGCTTGTAATTCAGCCGGACCTGAACGGCGTCTACGAGGAAATATTTGACCCGTCTGGATGCGAGGTACAGTTGCGTAGAGCTTCTCTGTACAATTCGGGAGAATTTTCAAGTCTGGCAGCTCAGGGGTTGAACCGGGGGGAAGTAGTTCTTGGTTGGCTTACGGGAACTGGATCGGAGTCCAGGGTTTGTTTAAACCCGGACAGAAACACACTATTGCCAGATGACCGGAACACCAGAATAGTGGTAATTGCTGAAAGGTAAGAAAATGAGAGGATCCGCATTTGTTAATGCTCTGGGATTCATTACGGGAATGACTTTTATGGTGCTGGGTGTTGTTTTCGCAATTGGCGGACCAATGCTGATAACTTCTCTTGATTCGATGCTCCAGGAATCAACCAGGGGATTAAGAACTGCCAGCGGAGCAATCAGGGCTGCAACTGAGGGCGTATCCAACTCTGCTGGAATGATAGAGGAAGCAAGACTTTCTCTTGAGAGCACATCAGAGGTTGTTTCTGTTACTGGTGTTGTAATCAGGCAGACGGTCAGCATTCTGGAGGAAATGAGAATTATACTGCCCGCTCTGGCAGACGACATTGCTTCAGTGCCCCCAATGGTGAAAAGCATGATGCCGACAAATCACTTTGAAGAGGTAGCCCAGAGGACGGAGACAGTTTCAACGGAACTGGGCTTTCTGAATACTCAACTGGAGGAACTCGCTGGAGATGTGACCCTGGTTGGAGGATCAATAAGTGAGGTGGCTGTCTCAGTTGAGGCAATGGAAGAAGACCTGCTTTCCGCAGAAGGATCATTCAGTGCTGCTGCTGAGAAAATAGAATTAGTTGCCATCTCTCTGGAAGATGGCTCTTATGCGGGTATTGTTATTGTTTTGTCGATGGGCCTTGGAATACTGTTGTTTCTCGCAGGGCTTTACCAGATTTCCACGGGAATGATGATTCGTAAACTGGTGAAGGGACAGGCTTCAAAATGAGGATTGCCGCACTTCTTCTTGTTGCTCTGACAATTCCATCTCTGGCCGGTTCGTTTCCTCTCTTTTCTGATACTCTCGATCTTGATACAGGTACTTACCGTTTTATCAAATTCAGAATAACCCCCGACATGGCGGAAAGTACCTTCATTTCCGGGGAGTTTTTTACAGAGCCCTTGCCGACAAAGCTGGAATTTATACTTCTTACAGAGTTGGACTACAGGAGGGGCTGGGAGTGCCGGGGAGACATTGACACACTTGGCTTTGTTTATGCCGAGAGCGGATCTCTGGTTATTGAAGTTCCCGATTTTGGGGATTTCGTTCTGGTGGTGAGTAATCGAGGAAACACAGGCCCGGTAATTCTTATAGCGGATTTTTTCGTATCTTACAGCGGTTCCGGTATTACATATGATTCCCTTCCGTTCGGGCTAACTCTTCTAATGAGCATTCTTGCTATTGGAGTTGTTCTGGCGGCAGTACTGCTTACAATCAAAAGAAGACCTTTCAGTAAAGGTTGACTTATTTTGATATATTCGCACGAAAGGAGGCTCCATGTTTATTTCCACAAGAAGCAGATACGGGCTTAGAGCTCTGGTTTACCTGGCAAGAAATGGACAGGGTAATCCTTTAAGCCTGTCCGGTATAGCAGAGGCTGAAGAAATACCCATAAGATACCTGGAGCAGATATTTGGAAGGCTTCGCAGCGCTAACTTTATCCGGGGACGCAGGGGTCCCGGAGGTGGTTATGTATTAAGCAGATGTGCTTCCGATATATCCCTGCTTGATGTGATAAGAGTTCTTGAAACGGAATTTTTTCACACGGATTGTGTTCTACAATGTCCAGACTTTATAGAAAAGGAAAAGAGGATGGAAGGGAAAGTTTCCGGGTGTTCCAGAGAGGACAGATGTCCTACGAAAAAGTTATGGACTGATATTAAAGTTATATGCGAAACCTACCTGGAAAAGAATACACTCGCCGATCTGTCCAACGGATCGCTGGAAATGGAGTAACTTCACCATGTGGCAATATTCCGACATACTCATGGACCATTTCATGAACCCCAGAAATGTAGGCAATCTGGATACTCCCGACGGACATTCAGAGGTTGGTTCTCCCCAGTGCGGAGATGCCATGTTTCTTGATATTGATATAGATGATCAGGGAAAAATCGCTGACATTGCATTTAAAACATTTGGATGCGCCGGAGCTATTGCAAGTGCCTCAGCTCTTACAGAGATGTGCCGGGGTCTTCCTATTGAAGAGGCCCTGAAAATAAGAAACAGCCAGATTGCAGAATACCTTGGCGGAATGCCACCGGAGAAGTTTCACTGTTCCGTAATGGGTCATCAGGCGCTCAGGACCGCAGTAGAAGATTTTAGAGCAAAATGCAATGAGATAAATGTGATTCTCGATGACATGGGAGTTACTCCTGTTCTGATCAGACCGGGAAGAGTCTACCTGAAAGCAAGCGATGACGCTGATGCTGTAACAAAAACTCTTAAAGAAAAGATTAAAAGAAAGATTTCAGTAGAGGTAAAGTAATGAATACGGTGTATCTGGATAATGCTGCTACCACAAGAGTGGCTCCCGAGGTGCTGGAAGCGATGCTTCCCTTTTTGAAGGAGCAGTTTGGTAATCCGTCAAGTTTTCATACTTTTGGAAGCTTGCAGATGGAAGCAATTGAAAAGGCGAGAGGTCAGGTTGCTCGTCTTCTGGGGGCAGAATGCGAGGAGATCTATTTTACTTC
>JAUVJW010000198.1 GCA_030596465.1 Candidatus Fermentibacteraceae bacterium
ACGCTCCCAGAAGCTCACAGAAACAAGAAGTCTTACCTCTGCATCATTTTCCAGCTCAAAGAGCTTTGCCTGTCTGCCGATCTCAATTGCAATTCTGGATCGGTCACCGGCGAAAAGGGCGCAGTCAACAACTGCCTGTGATTGCTCACCCGGGTTTGAGGGATCTGCAAGCTGGAAATAAGTATGACCCCTTCCCGAAACTCTCCTCAGGCCCGTAACAACCCCTTTTATCCAAACCGGCTCAGGAAAACATAACTGCAGGTTTTTTTTCACTGACAGATTCAGTTGGAGAACAGTGATATCGGATGAGGAAGCCATTATTGAATTTTCAGCGCGTATTCCCCACCGTTTCCTCCTGTATCGTGGATCACTATATAAACCGGACCGGCGTGGTTAGCCGGCAGGGTAACAGATTCATTTCCCTCTTCAAGACCACTGACAATTGCGAATTCAAGAGCATACAGAAAGTCTTCGCCGTAGGGAAGATTCATGAATTGATCAAAGTCCATTTCACTGGAAGAAGTGACAATGTCAAAATTGGTCCGCCCATCCATCGACTCCAGAATGATCCAGTAAACTGTTTCGTCATCCAGGGAAACCGTGTAAACCGCAGTTCCTCCCCGGTCCATGGTATCGGTTACATCCAGCAGGGGAGAGGTGGTAATCATAAGCAAAATTGCACAGACAGAAATCATGTTTTTCTCCATTCTTTACAGTACAAAAATGGTGAAGAATTACCCTTCGGTCAACCGCAATTTCACACACTTATGGGGAACAGCTTTCCCATAAATGGTAAATCGCCACTGTAAGGGCGAATAAGCTGATCTATCTGCTTCTGAATTTTGTCATCCCACAAAAAGCATCTGTTTTCCCATGGTTTGATACATGACGGTTTAATGCTTAAATAAAATCTAAACATGGTCATTCTTTGGTTTCTTGAATACGGTTTCATTTTCCCGAAGAAATAGTTGAACAGCTATTGAGGGCGTTCTTCGAGGGGTAAAAATAGACAAGTGGAGTATATTGTAAGTCACCACAAGAAGAGATAATACCGTGAATATTATCGTTTGATTAAGCCACTGGTGGGGGGTTCCCATTTACAGGTGATTAGTGTATTATCAGTAATCAACAGAAGAAAGGAACAGTTACATGGGAGCAGAGACCCTTGGCAGAAGAACCTCAATTGCAGTAAGAAATACATCAGGATTGATATTTCCACTGGGATCATCAAAAGGAGAACTTATTCCTCCGTGGGTATCCGAGGGCAGAGAGGTTTACCGCAGAGGATTGATCCTTGCGATGGATCTTGCTGTAAAGAGAGTATTTCCAGAGCAGAAGTTATGGGTGGAGCATTCAATATCCCTTGGATACAGATGCAGAATTGAGGGTATGGAGACGGGCATGGAAGCCGGGGTTTGTGAAAGACTGGACAGGGAGCTTCAGAAAATTGTTGAAGAGGCCATTCCAATCGAATTCCGCAAGTTGTCTTCCGGAGAGGCATTAAACCTTGTGGGCGAGCATTCCCTTCTGCCGAGATGGCACATGGGAAGAGATGTCTACTGCGCAAATGTTCTGGGGAATTCATGGGCATTCGCAATGGGTCCCACAGTACCGGATACATCCTGGTTGACCGTCTGGGAGCTTCGGCCCTTAAAAGGATGCTTTCTTCTAAGGTTTCCGGGAAGCAGATTATGGCCTGAGATTGTGCCATGGGTTGAGAGTCCTACTCTGACAAAAGAACTGGATCTGGAAGAAAAGCATATTTCGAGAATGAAAGTTCATACGGTTGATATGCTCAACAGACGGATTCGCGAGGACGGTGGAAGACAAGCTGTGATGATGAGTCATTTCTACCAGAACAGGCGGGTTGTTCAGATTGTCAGCAGATTGGGTGATGAATTCCCGGCAAAGAGGATTGTCATGGTTGCCGGTCCTTCCTGCAGTGGAAAAACTACATTTACGAGAATGCTGGCCACTTACCTCAGGGCAGAAGGATTCGGCACCAGAATGATCAGTGTAGACAACTACTTCAGAAATCGCTCGGAAACACCGAAGAACAAAGACGGAAGCTATGATTTTGAATGTATTGGAGCACTTAACACAGAATTGTTCGGAGACCATCTGAAAAGACTGGTGAACGGTGAGACTGTGAAACTGCCGGCCTTTAACTTCCACACAGGTATCAGGGAAGACGATGTTACCCCCATGACACTGGGGAAGGATGAGTTTTTACTTATAGAGGGAATTCACGGACTGAATGACAGTTTGACACCCGGTGTAGATGTCGCGGAAAAATTCAAGGTATACATCAGCGCTCTTACAACGCTGAATATTGATCGTCTGACCAGGATGTCCACATCAGACGGCAGACTGCTCCGAAGGATTGTCAGAGACAGTTTCAGGAGGGGTTATTCCGCTACGGATACTATTCTTGGCTGGGCCAGTGTAAGGCGCGGCGAGAGAATGAACATTTTCCCTTTTCAGGAGCAGGCGGATATGATGTTCAACTCTGCACTTCCCTATGAACTTCCTGTACTCAAGCCATATCTTGTTCCTCTGCTGGAAGATGTGGAGGAGAACTCCGGGGCGTTCAACGATGCGGACAGGCTGCTCAGACTTCTTGATTGCGTGGAGCCCATTAACGAAGGCGTTGTACCCAGATTGAGTATCTTGAGAGAATTCATAGATGGCCTGCTGCTTGATTGGAGTGAATGATGCAGATACTTATGATCCTGTTCGCCATGTACAGTCCCAGATTCAGCCCGATGGTACTTACAAGACCGCTTACTCCAGGTGTTCAACCCCTCTATCAGCAGTTTGAGCTTGAGCCTGTTGATGTACTTCATTACGATCTGTCAATTGATATTGACCGCGAGGCTGAAACCATTGATGCAACCGCAGAGGTTTCCCTTGTTCCAACTGAAGACGACCTCACGAATTTCAGGCTGTACCTGAAGCAACTTACAGTGTCACAGGTTGTCGGTGCTTCCGCTTTCAGCCAGGATGGTGATTCACTTTTCATTACCCTTCCCGTGCCAGCCTCAACCGCCGATACGGTGGATCTGATCATTGACTATTCTGGAACTCCGGCAGAGGAATCCTGGGGAGGATTTCATTTCCATCCCTATGTCACATACCACATGGGCGTGGGTTTCATAACAGACCCGTCGATGGGCAAGTACATGTTCCCATGTCATGACAGACCTTCTGACAAGGCCTCATTTGATTTCCATATTACTGTTCCCGACACGCTTTATGCAGTTGCCAACGGAGATTCGGCAGGTGTTACTGACAACATGGATGGAACACTTACCTATCACTGGACACAGGGGCAGCCCATGTCAACTTATCTGGCGGCTATCAGTGTGGCCGATTACACAGTACTTCACGACTCCACTGATTCAAGGATCTTCTACTATGTCTATTCCTGGGATGTTGAGGATGCCCTTGGGTCTTTTGTGAATGTTGATCTGATGATGGCTAACTATGAGAGTGTTTACAGTCCCTACCCATGGGATTGCAAGTTCAGTTATGTGCAGACACCCAAAGGTGATATGGAGCATCTTTCTCAGGTGTACCACTTTGCGGCTGCCATAAACGGCAACACCAACTATGACTGGCTTCTTGCCCACGAGATGTCGCACATGTGGTGGGGCAACTGCGTTACAGAACAGTTCTGGACGGAAGTATGGCTGTCGGAGAGTTTCGCCACATTCAGCGAGGCGATCTGGATGGAAAGCTACGGACAGGAAGAGTACCTTGAATACATAATAAACAATATAATGAAGCCTTACCTGAACAGCGGAGAGCTGTTTCCCATTATTGATCCGCAGACTCCGGCAGAACTCTGGAGCAACACAACCTACGAAAAGGGTGCTTCAGTTCTTTACATGCTCAGGCATATAATGGGGGATACTGCCTTCTTCGATGGCTTGAATACCTACTTTGATCAGCATTGTTACGGAACAGCAACCACAGTAGACCT
>JAUVJW010000002.1 GCA_030596465.1 Candidatus Fermentibacteraceae bacterium
ATTAACTCCAATGAATATGTGTTTTGCCTTTCTTGATTCAGCAATACCCAGAGCAATCGAAAGAAATACAGTGTTTCTGGCAGGAACATAGGTGGAAGGTATCCGGTCTGAAATACTTTCCCTGCTTTCAGGTACTGGAATATCCCCCGTGAGTGATGAGCCCTTAAAAGGCTCGGGATCAAGATCAATGACTATGTGCTCTTTCACACCGAAGTGCTTTGCAATGACCTCTGCCCTGCTCAGTTCCCGGGTGTGTTTCTGACCATAACTGAACGAGAGCGCGGTAACCTCCATGTTATCATCTGCTGCCATGGCAAGTACAGTGGTGGAGTCCAGTCCTCCGCTGAGAAGAACTACTGCTTTCTCTCTGTTCATTCTACCACTATTTTCATGTCTTTAATCTTTGTAAGCAGGGTTCTGTAACTAACTCCAAGTATCTCTGCCGCTTTTCTGCGATTGCCGCCAGTCTCCGCGAGAGCTGAAGAAATCAGAGCCCTCTCCTTTATCCTCGCTGCATGAGCTGCCTGCTCTACCATTGAACCATCAGACTTGTGTTCAGGGAATTCAAGCATTTCCTCTGTAATAGTTTCCTCTGAGGAATTGATACATGCCCGCCTGATAAGATTTTTCAGCTCTCTGATGTTTCCCGGCCAGGTGTAGTTGCGCATTGCACGAAGAGCGCTCTCGGCAAAGGAGTTACCACGATACATTTCAAGATAATGCAGAGCGAGAAGGTAAATATCATCTCCTCTTTCACGAAGTGGTGGCAGTTGTACAGGAAATTCACTGATCCTGTAAAAGAGATCTTCTCGAAACAGCTTTCTTTGAACCATACTGTGAAGATCCCTGTTACTGGCCGCAATAACCAGAGCATCTGATTTCAATTCCTTCGTTCCGCCAACTGAGTGGTATGTGCCTGATTCAAGTACCCTGAGAAGCTTGCCTTGAAGAGACATGTCCAGATCGGCTATTTCGTCAAGAAAGATAGTACCACCTCTGGCAATGGTGATCCTTCCGGGACGAGCCTCTGTTGAACCCGTGTATGCTCCTTTTTCCGCTCCGAACAGCTCACTCTCCATGAGGTTCTCTGGTATTGCGGCGCAGTTCACCGGCACAAACGGACCGCTTGCCCTGCCTCCGTACTGGTGAATTCTTCTGGCAAGTAATTCTTTGCCTGTTCCGCTCTCCCCGAGAATAAGAATATTCATTCCACTTGTTGCCGCTCTTTCTGCCCTGCCAACAGTTTCAAGATAAACAGCGGATCTCCCGAGCATGGACTCAGAGTGATCGAAAGAGGCAGATGAAAGTTTCTCAAGCAGTTCGTCCAGCTTGAATGGTTTGCTGATAAAATCAGCCGCGCCTTTTTTCATGGCATCTACCGCCATATCAATGGTACCAAAGGCAGTCATTACAATAACAGGAGTACTGGACGGCGCGTTGCTGAGAACATCAATACCATTGTACCTGCCTGGAATACAAACATCTGTGAGGATTGCACTGTATGTATTCATCCGCATACTTTTCAGCGCAGAATCACCATCAGAAACTGCTGTGACTTTCCATCCGTCTTCCTCAAGAGCGGTGGAAAGCATTACTCTCATTCCTCTTTTGTCCTCAACAAGGAGTATTTTTTTCATCAGTTACCCTCCAGATAGGGAATATTTACTGTAAATACTGCCCCCCCGTCTTCCCTGTTTGCGGCCCTTATCGAACCCCCCATAGCTCTTACAAGCCTTCTTGTAATGGTGAGCCCCAGTCCCATTCCCCCCTGGGATTCCGCAGTTGTATACATGGGTCTGAAAACAACCTCTGACTGTTCAGGCAAACCTGAACCTCTGTCAAGTACATTAAATATAAGAGCATGTTCTTCTGAAGAATCATATACAGTTACCTCTACAGTAGACTGTGGTGCAAATTTCAAGGCGTTTGACAACAGGTTCTCCATTATCTTTGTAATGAGTATTTCACCACCTGGAAGAAGTGCGTCCCGGGTGATGTCTTTCTTGCTGTTTACCGAACATGTTACAGATTGACTCTCACATATCTCCGCGATCAATGAGACCGCTTTTTCTGTATTGATGGTACTTTCAAAGGAGTTCTGCTGCGCAAGATTCCTGAATGCTTCCACCATTTTCCTTGCTGAGTCCAGTTCCAGTGCTGCTTCATCAAGAATTCCCCTTGTTCGCTGAGAATCCCCGCCTCTGCCAAGAAGCTCCAGAAAACCGTCAATGGCACAAAGAGCATTGCCAATTTCATGAGCAATTCCTCCTGAAAGAGCGCCGAGATCGGCAAGAGCACTCTCCTCGGCAAGCCTTCTTTCAAGCATTACCGAAGCACTGACATCTGTAACAAGAACTATCCTCTCCTCGTTCTGTCCGGGTGTAACTTTGAATCTGAATATTTTACTGTTGTCTCCACCATCCCACTCGGTAATGCCTTTTCTCAGATAAGGTGCGAGATGATCTATAAGACTGCTGCTGTTATCATCTTCCCCCTGGAGTTGAAATAAATCTGATGCCTGCTTGTTCCATAGAGAAGGATTTCCCTTTGAATCAATAACCAGCACTGAGGAACCCATAGCCTCGAGAACAGCACCGGATCTTGATTCTGCCGCCTCTGCCCTGTTTAACGCATCCAACCTCATCTCGTCCAGTTGAGAATCCCGCTGTCCGAGAAGGTCTACCAGCTTCTGAAAAGAAACATTAGCCGCCGTGGCAGTACTTCCACTGCCACTTTCAAAGCGATCAGCCTCACCAAGTATGCTTCTAAGTGGATCAAGAACAGTCCGCCTGAGAAATGACGGCACCATTATCGCGACAACAGTAAGTGTCACGGCAAAAAAAGCAAACAGAATCAGAATTATCGTACTTTCACCCAGAACAGATGGCATTTCCATAAGAAGAGATACTCTGTATCCATCACCGGATGAATAAGTAATGCGATCGGCGTGTTCAAGTTCATCAAGGCTGACTGATGGATAAGCGAGTACATCCGAGTTGTCAAAAACAACCACAGCGGCCTTTACACCACCTCCAGGAATAGAAGAGCTTACTATTGACTCAAGAGAGTTCTGTGTAGGCCTGACGCCCAGTGCGTGTGAGATATACTCCGCTCTGGAGTAAGAAGCGCTCTCAAGAGTTGTACGGGCATCGGAAACAACAAGCCACAGAACGAGAAAAGCAACAACCGCCGCAAGAGCGGAGGCCCCGCTAACAAAAGCTGTAAGCCCCTCAATCCCCAGAACAAAACGCCGCGCGCCACTTTTCATTTATGATCTCTCTTAAATTTCAGGTAGTCTCTGTACCCATTTGTAAAAGCTCTGTTTCTTTTAATTACAGCAATGAAATAATGAACCGGCAACCAGAAGGCTCTTGATATTCTTCTTGCCGGTGAATTGCAGTTGTTATCCATGAAAATGAATCTGTTGCGCTCTCTCAGGGTTTCCGACTCCGGAGATCCGCCCATGGTTGCAGCATGCATGTGTTTTACAGTTATGTTTCCGCATCTCTTCATGTTGTATCCGGCACTGTGCATTCTTACACCCATATCTGTGTCCTCCCAGTATATGGGAGCATACATGGTACTGAGTCCTCCCAGTTCTTCCCATACATATCGTTTCCAGACGGCACAGGCCCCGGAAGGGTACTCCTCTCCGGGAATACTCTCTCCTGTCACGGCCAGGCCATGCCTGAAGGCCCATCTGAAACTGCTGTCGTCGGAACCATCCGGTCTGGTTATTGACGGTACCACAACCGCGATATTCTCCTCCGATTCCTCCAAAGCGAAAACAAGTTTTTCAAAAGCGTTTTCTTCAGGAATCGTATCATTATTGAGAAGCATGAGATAGCTGCCGGTGGACCTGGACATACCCAGATTAACGGCATGGCAGAAACCGGGGTTCTGTTTTCTCAAAAGCAGAGTCACCTCAGGGAACTGTTCTGGAATTTCACTTGAGGTGCTGTCGGTGGAACAATCATCAACAACTATCACTTCACCCTGAACTCTCTGAGTCTCGTGTATTATAGCCGGAAGAAATTTCTTTAGAATCAAAAGGCCGTTTCTGGAAGGCACTATAACCGAAAGTTTCTTCATGGCAGAACAATTTCTTCTAAGACATCAATTCGGTCAAAATAGACAGGTGATCCATTGTGATGCAGAATGCGAACATTTCCATTCTCTATATCATTGCTGTCAAGTAAAACAGTGAATTCCTCCATCAATCTGTTTTCCGGCCAGTCAGGTAATATTCTTTCCGATCTGCCTATTGACCGGAATAAAGAAGGCATTTCAACAAGTGGTGTTTCAACATTGATAAGATCATCACCAACAGAAAGCACTCCTCCTCCACTGGACATCTGAAGCAACAGTGTATCGCCCGGTTCCACGCCCGGCAACAGAATTGACTGTCCCGGCTCGCAGAGTTCAAGCATTCTCTCGCGGCTGTTAAACCAGAAATACCTCTCAACCGGATCCGAAATATACGGATAGAGTGACGCGCCCTGAACAATCCCGGGTGACATATCCTCAGCCTCATATCCACCGGCATTAAGAGTTAGAAGAAAAGCACCGGCGAATATGATTGCAAAGAAAATTGCCCTGTACTTCTCCGCTTTTCCAAGAACCAGAAGCATGGAAACTGAAAGAAGCAATGGCGCCAGCAACTGAACCGGATGACTTCTTACCATGGAGAACCCGCTTGCCACTCCCAGGACGGTGAGAATGCTGTCTGTTCCATCAGCGTAATTGTATCTGCAAATTGGAGATGCAATGACAAGAGCTGATATTGCTATGGATAGAATTACTAGAAGTCTGGTTTCCCTTTTCTGCCAGACAGCGACAAGTCCACAGCCGAAAAGAGGAAGCATTGGCACAAACATCCTTCCAACCGGCGCAGGGAGACCATGCCATGAGGGGCCGGACCAGATAACGAGAAAAACCCAGTAAAATACAGACGGGATGAAAAGCCGTTTGAATCGGTCAGATTGCTTCCTGCTGAAAATGAATAAACCCGAAATGGCCGCAAGTATCCATGGAGCCCTGAAAAGAAGACCGGCCTCAGGGTCAAAAAGACTCCAGCCTCCATGAACAATGGTTGTAAAAGGTCTGTGAAATATATTTACCCAGATCAATCTGACAGCCTCAATATTCCCATATCGAGACCAGAAAATCAATCCATTCAGCAGATACCTGTCCACCGCAAGAATCAATGTCCCCGCTGATAACCACACCAGAGGTGTAATCCACTTCCATTTTCTCCCCGGAATACATGCGTATTCAGCAATAAAGATACCGGCGGCAAGCCCGATATATCTCATTTTCAAAGCCACAAGAATCAGTGCTATCAGAAATCTCGCTGCTGTCCATTTTTTTCCTTCGGGCAGCAGAACTCCTGCGGTAAATAACCCGACAGCCAGCCAGCCGGTCATGGCCAGACCGAAAACACCAAAACCCGGATAAAGCAAGGCGGTAACCACCGCGATTCGCGGACCGGTTAGTTTTGCCATAAGAAGAATTGCCAGTAAGGCAAAAATTACAGGCACAATTCTCAGACCCGAATCGCCTGCAAGTAACCCCGGAGCTATAAGAAGAGGAAAAAGCGGGGTATGGTGTCCCTCTGTACCGCTGATATCACCGGATCTTATATGGGTCTCTGAAAATGTATCACTGGAAATACCTGATAAGTCGGAAGCCTGTTCAGCAAACCTGACCTCATCACCATTGATCTCCGCCGTAAAAAGGGAAAGAAGCAGCACTGGCAGTATTGCCCTTATTACTCCAAAACGACCGTTTTCCGATATGGAAATGCTCCATGTTACAAGACCGGCAACAGGCACTGCCGCAGTAATAATCCACCCACTGGGATACAACATCCATAGCCATGCTCCAACAGTAAAACTCAGTACAACGGGGAAGAACCATCTTCCCCGGTTTATCTTCCCGTTCAGGATTGCAGCCACCAGCCATGCAGCCGGAATAATACGGCCCGCGAAGCCAGGGTCAGGCATTCCCGCCAGACGCCATGCGACAAATATCCAGACGCCGAATCCCGCCATTACAAAAGAGTGCGGATGGCTCCTGATGAACTTCCTCACAATCGCTCACCTCCGGCTGTCGCATGGATTACCGAGTGGTTGAAAGGCTTAAAATCCCTCATTAATGAAATGGCCAGGCTGTCTCCGGGAATCATGGTAACACTCAGAGTATCAGTGCCCGATGGGAGTAACAGAATTTCTTCTCCCAGACGAATAGCCATCATTGGAACGGAATCTCTTACTCCGCCGGCCTCAAGAGCTATCCATACAGCCCATGTGCCTTCAAAAGGAGCTGGAAGCAGAACTTCGGGTCTGGAAGTGTTCACTTCCGGAATATCGTAATCGATAACTCCGTCTTTTATTGTTGATCCGGCAATTACAGGTTCCACTGCCAGTGGTCCGGGTAAACTGAAAAATACTGCTGAGAGTGTAAAACCAACAGGAATAAGAAAGTACCTGAGGTGTTTATTGCCAATAAAAAAAGCAGCGGCAGCCACAACCGCAAGAGGTACTGAATGGGAAACGGGTATCAGCCAGAGAGTGGATGCGACCGCGATAAAACCGGCAATCCTGATTTTCATTGTTCTTCCTGCAGTACAGGCAGGCAATCCTGACACCAGCATAGCCCATGGCATAAGAGCCGGTGAGATCAGACCAACCAGAGAACAGCCCAGTACAATTGGAAACAAGACAGATCCAGACGATAATCCAAGAAGTGTAAACAAGGCAATCAGGGGAAGTGAATCGGCAGAAAACCCCCTGAAGAGGTTTACAGCTGCCCAGGCATTGTACCCTGAAAGCATTACAAGGACTTCTCTGTTGTCTTTTGTCTTCATACTGTTCTGACCTCAACTCTGTCTGAAGAAGAATCACAGTGAATGTAAACAAGAGGAGGGCTCTTCGCCAACCTGACTTCCCGTGTTGCGCCGGCGGGGATGCAGAATCTGTTCAATATTGTACCCTCTCCGCTGGAAATGACGCCAGTAACTGAGTGATTAAGGGCTTTCATGTGAAATATCGCAGACCCTCCATCTGTTCTGATACCGCCCCATGGAGAAACGGTATTACCCTTCCAGCCCGGTCCCCTGGAATTTTTTTCAATTCTTGATAGTGGATAATCCATGGGATTACCGAAAAGAATTGCTTTTATCTCTTCAGAAACAGTTACTGTATCTACCTTTCTCTTTGTTGTTTTTGCCGTTAAAACAAATCGCCATAAGGGGAACCTACCCTTAAGCATGGAATAAAGAACTATTCGTGCTTCTCTTTTCCACCAGCGGGCAGAAAGCCTTCCATTTCCCAAATACCTTCGGAACATGCGAATGGAAGATTCCAGTTCCCACTCAATGGCACTCTGTCTTCTGCTTGAAGCGCCCACCATATGGGCGGCCTCCGCAGCCCGGACAACTGCCAGCTTCCATCCGTCCGCACCCAGCCTGAGGGAAAGATCCGCGTCCTCAAAATACATGAAATACTCTTCATCAAAACCGTTAACACCCCTGAGTGCTTCGGTTCTCCAAAGAGATACAGCGGCGGTGATTGCCGGGACTTCAAGTGGAGTTTTCAAGGGAGACAACTCCAGATGCATAAACCTGCTGTCCCATGCTTCTCCGTATTCCGTGAGAAAAACACCACTGGAAACCGTAACCTTTTCCCAGCCCCAGAGTCTTACCAGCGGTTGCGCGCCTGCGTATCCCCGGTTCTTTTCAAGAAAAGACACAAGATTTTCAAGTGATTCCGTGTCTATTGAAGCATCACTGTTAAGAAGAAGTACATATTCGGTGTTCACCTTTTCGAGGCAGCGATTGTTTCCAAAACCGAAGCCATGATTATCTCCTTTAATAATAAGTGCATCCTTCAACAGCCTGGAAGCCTCCTGTACGGAGCCATCGGTGGAACCACTGTCATAGATCACGGTTTTCAGATCAGCCGGAAGCGAATTTATGGTTTCGGCAAGTTGAGAAACCAGTTTCTCTCCGTTATACAGAACCACAACCACTGTTACATTTTTCAATACAGTCTCTCCTGGATACTTTCGTAAAATCTGTCGGTGACTTTATACCATGTGTATTCAGCCAGTGTTTTACCGCGCCCACTCTGTCCCATGGCAATTGCAAGTTCTTCATTGTTTAAAAGGGTGGATATTTTGTTTGAAAGATTCTCTGTATCTCCAAATTCCACAAGAAACCCATTCTTGCCATGCTGTATAAGATCGGGCATACCTCCCGCGTTGCAACCGATAACAGGCTTTCCGGAAATCCATCCGTCAAGCAGAACTATACCAAAAGCATCCAGTCGTGACGGAGCGGCAACTATCCATGCGGCATGAAAAAGATGCTTCCTGATCTCTTCACGGATATAACCTGTTACAATGAGATTTCGCTGAGGTATCTCTTCCGATCTGGCATCAAGGTGTTCTCTGAATTCTTTCTGAACCGGTCCCGCCAGCACAAGAATGAAATCTTCCCCCCTTTTCCACAGGTCAATTGATGAATCCAGCAGAGTATTTGACCCTTTGTCGCGGCAGTGGGCAGTAACGCTCAATACGATTTTTTTATCATGAGGTATGGAAAACACCTTCCTTGCCTGATCTCCTTCCGCACCCTCCCATTCACGGGGATCAATACCACTGCCCAGAACAAGAATCTTTTCCCTGTCAACACCACACTCATTTTTGTAAACAGATGCTTCAAACCTGTTCTGCGCGACAACCAGACTCGATTGCCGGAGAACTTCCGGCTGATTCCCCGCAAAGTAATGAAGAGGTTCAATTCGGTGACCGGGGGTTCCCAGGTTCGCGTGAGGTACTGATACCAGAGGTACATTTTTCCTTTTTGCATATCTGTATCCACCGTAAAGAAGAAAGGGCATGGCATTTGCATGAACAAGATCAAAACCATCCGCCGTCTTTATCCATTTATCAAATTTCGGAATAAATGGATTCGGATAGAAGTACCTGTCAGGACCCCCTTTTTTCAACCTGCGCAGCACCGCTCTGAATACATTTTGTACCGGAAGATGCAGTACAGGAAACCGTATGATATTAACACCGTCTCTGGAAAAACTTCCCGGATGAATATGTCTTCCTTGTTTTGATATCAGCCACGACATATCCCATGCATCTGTTGCGACAACTGTTGAGGTATGCCCCCACCTCTTTCCCGCAAGAGCGTGTTCCCAGACATATCTCTCCGCGCCACCATGATATGGCCATGTTCTGTGAATCAAATGAAGTATTTTCACAGGAGACTCCTGTAGAAATTCATGGCTTTTTCTCCTGTGTCTTTCCATGTAATTCTGGAAGCGGTTTCCGCCTTTTCTCTTAGACTGTCCGCAATAACTCCATTAGCCATTTCCCTGATTGACCTTACCCATGGTTCTTTTTCAAGTACGGGAAGAATTAATCCGTTTTTACCGACAGTCTCCGGCAGTGCCCCTCCATCAGAGGAAATAACCGGTGTGTCGCAGGCAAAAGCCTCAAGTACGGGTAAACCCAGCCCTTCGCTGCTGCTGGGAAGAAGCAGAGCGGTGGCGCCCCTGTAAAGCGAGAGAAGCTCGTTGTCGGAAACATTTTTCAGAAATACGACTCCCGCGGTGTTTTCAACAATCTCATCCCCCCACTTTTCTGCACCGGCAAGAACAAGCTTCTTATCTGTCCCGGCTTCCCTAAAGCAACGGATAAGAAAGGGGATGTTTTTCCTGGGTACATAACTGCCTGCATGAAGAAAATAGTTGTCTGTCGCGAGATTAAACTTATTAAGAATTTCCATATCCGGTTTTCCAGGGGTAAATATTTCTTCTGCCGCGCCATCCGCATAACCGACTCTTTCCGGAGAGATATCAAAAAGATTCTGCGCAATGGAAGCAGCCCAGCTGCTTATGGCAAGAACTGCCGCTCCGGAATCTATAAGATTTTTCAATTTGTCTGCGTAAAACAAGGTCTCTCGGGTATGAGATTCCGGTGAAACCCAGGGTGTATCATCAAAAAAAGTAACAACCTTGTGTCTTCCGTAACCTTCCGGCTGAACGCCGGACAGGTGAATAATGTCAGGTATTCCCACTGCCTTTTCAATCCTTGACGATCTGCTCTTTTCCAGCATTCCATGACTCAATAGAATTCGTCTGATCAACGGCAACCTCATCCATAACGGTGGTGGAATAACGGTGGCGTCCGGTACAGTACAGATGTGTCCGGGATGGGTTTCAGCAGCATCAATGGAGATATGATCTCTGCTTATCCGGAAAAGACCGTTTGAAAGACCTCTGACCCACCTCCCGACTCCGCCTCTGCTGTGAGTGCATACCGTAATATCAAGAACTGTCCTCATAATGCTGTCCATACCCATACACTATCACCTTTATACTGCTCCTGAAAAATATCTTCATACAGCGAATCGTAATAATTTCTTATGGAATCGGTAAACATCCATCGATTGTAAACAACAATTTCAGCTCCGGCAAGAATAATATCAGACTCATCCGGTACAACAGTGCTGCCCCATCTCAGGCTTTCAGGGATACTCTCCAACTGACGCTCTCCCCCGCGAGCCAGGAACTTGACAATCCTTGGTGAATCATCGGCGGTGGAAAAGAATGAATACCTTCTTATCATGTTTGAGGAGGGAATTTCCAGTGTGACTCCGGAAGCAATGTCTGTTGAATAGAAACCGGGTATGGCATCTTCAATGGACCGCACTCCAAATGGAACGATTTCAAGGAGAACCAGACTGGTGAGAAGCCATCCTGTTTTAGCTTTTCTGCGTTCAATAAAAGCACCCGCGGCAATTGCAGCCATTATTCCGGTGAGAATCGCAAGCCTTGAAGGAGCCCTGGCGGCGGAAAACCAGGGAAGCTTTACCAAAACCATATACGGTAATGGAATCGGGGTGGGTATTCCATTTATTTTCAAAAGTGGCCCCATGGACAAAATCACAACAGCAAGCACCGCCATAAGTGCCTTCCAGGACTTTTCCTTCCAGCAATACAGAAGAGCCAGAAAAGCAACGGTAGCGCCCGGAGTAACAACACCCTCAAAATCGTTTGGCATGTAATCAAGAATCAAAGGGTTTCCCATAAATGATGGAAGAAAATAGGACTGAGGTTCTGCCGCCCAGAAAACCGCCTCTTTCCAGTCTTTTTCCGGATTCTGTCCAAGAGCGCCCGGGGTTGTAATAAACCAGAGGACTCCAAGTAGACATCCAGCACCGGTAAGTAGTCCTGCAATCAGAGATCGTCTTGTGTACTCTCTGCCTGTGAGAAAAGATGATATCAGCCATCCAAAAGCTATAGTTATTCCGTGATATAGACTTTCCATTACCGCAATAGCGGCGAAAAGAATGAGCAGAATGAGATTTTTTATGCCGCCCCTGAGTACCCATTTCCGCAGAAAAAACATAACAAGAAGAACAAAACCGATAGAAGCAATGGGATAATGCTGATACATTCGGATCAAGCGAACGGGCATCCAGGTAATAATTAATCCCGCCAGAGCAGATCCGTTTTTTCCAAGGCCCCAGGATCGCGCAAGAAAATATCCGGCAAACGCAGAAAATAGAGCTCCGGATAAAAGCATCAGATTATAACTGCTGCCAGTGATGTAAGAAAAGAAAAGATCCGGCCACCCCATGTTGTGCCAGGCAAGAGGTGTATCTCCGTAAACCCTTGGGTCAATTCCCCCGGTGAACGCACTTCGAACCCAGTGAACATGCCAGATGCAGTCATAGACATCGCTGTCCCCTTGAACAAGAACATGCTCATCGCGGGCATACATTCCCACAATTCCGTTGCTGCCTGCAAGCGTAACAGCCCAGGGTAGAAGAAAAACAGCGGCAAGTAGAATAAGAAGGCACTTAGTATTCATTTTCGGTTCTTTCCAGAAGATCAAGCCACTGCCGAAGACATTTTTTTCTGTCACTGACATCCGCAAAATAGCGCGCTGCACCTTCTGAAATTGAAAAACGCGCATCATTGTTGTTTAAAAGATATCTAAGAGCCGCGTATGCCCCGCCCGCACCCGCGTCTGCCGGAATTCTTAAAACAGCATCGGCGGGTATGTCTCTAAATGAGCCTTCAGCGGATACAACCGCGGGAATACCGCTTCTCAGAATATCCATCATTGATCCGCTGGTTTCACCACAGGTGTGATGTCTGAGATCAATGGCAATATCAAATCTCTCAATCTGCTCCCGGAACTCGTTATCAGGCAGTCTACCGGTTACTGTAATCCAGGATTTATCTGTTTCCGGCCACCCTCCGCCGACAACAAGCAGACGGGAGTCAGTTTTTCTTCTTAACATTGCTGCCGCGCTGACCATTTCCTCCCAGCTTCTGCCGTAGTGAAATGTACCGGCAATACCGATGATTACAGTATCACTTTTCCTTTCAGGTATGTTTACTCTTTCCAGAAAATCGGGCAGAAAACCCATTCTTACAACAGGTTTCCCATGTGCAAGCTTTTCCAGCTCCAATTTTGCCGTATCGCTGAGTACTGCTATCAGGTTGCTTGCTGAGACCAGCTTCCCAACAAGAGGATTCTTTCTAAGTCGTCTGTCGTATTCAGATAAGCTCTTTGCTTTTTTTCCCATGACCTCCAGAAATGCTTTTGATCTTTCTCCGTAGTCATGTACCGCATGTTCATGGTAGCTGCTCCAGTCGCCGCTGTCTTTTGCTCTGTTTCTTAATACATGATGCATATTGGTTTCGTGAAATAGCCCCGTTCCACCATGGGCAAGCAGTGTTTCTATGACTTCCTCACAGTGGGGTGAATTACCAATCTGGTAGATAACAGGTATTTTGAAATCTTTTTTTCGCAGTTTTGAAATTGGAATACAGCGAAAGCCTTCTACCGGCTTTGCCTGCCCCGGATAAGCAACAGTCCATTCAATATGGTCTTTTGTAAGTGAAAGTATTCTCATCGCGTAGTCCGCAAGACCTGTTGGCTGCGGTGGAAACGGAGTAACAAGCATAGCCTTTATCATCTTGATATCCCTTGCCAGCTTCTCAATCTGAAAGCAACCAACTGCCTGAACATCTCATAGATAGGACCGATTTTTACAAACGCAATAAATCCGCTTCTTGCACTTTCAAAAGAAACTGTTCCGGCACGCCTGTTGTAGTGACTCACCGGTAACTGTTTAACCCTGTAGCCCATATCACGAGCTAAAGTAAGGATTTCAAAGTCAATCACTCCACATGTGGATTCAGGTCTGACATCTTTGAAAATCGATGATCTGTACAGCTTGAAAGATGAATCTACATCTTTGAAGCCTCTGAGAAAAAGCATAAGTGTCAGTGTGTTCCATAGCAACGAATAGCCGAGACGCATACCGGGATCTTTTCGGTTCCTTCTGAAGGCGGATACAATATCGGCGCTCTTGCGTCTTTCCCATACAAGATCAAGTTCCTCGAGATCGAACTGACCATCGCAATCAGTGTAGAATATCCACTCTTTCTTTGATTGCTCTATTCCTGTTCTCACCGCCCTGCCGAATCCAAGATTGTTCCGGTGTGATATCAGTCTTATTCGGGAATCATTTTTCGACATTGATCTGGCTACTGATGCTGTACTATCGGTAGAGCCATCATCTACTACTAGAATTTCCCAATTCTTTCCCACAACCCTGTCCAGTGCTTTTCTGGCACTTGAAACCATGTATTCAACATTTTCTTCCTCGTTGAATGCAGGAAAAAACAAACTTATTCCCTCATTTGAAATCTGATACCCCCCGTTAGAAACATGCTTTCCTGAAAAGGGAATATTAGCTTAAAAGTGTTTTTCTACAACCGATGGGGTCTTCAGGAAGCTGCAATGTGATGAATGGGCGCTGCTATGTGTTTCTCCACTGATTCCATCATGTCAAGTTCCAGCAGCTTCCTCATTTCCCTGAGAATGCTGTTTTCTCTTGATCTTACCGTATCAGCCGCCTCTGTGGCATTGATGAACATACAACCTTCTATTCTTGCTCTTTTGCAATTTTGTATTCTGAACAATACCGGTTTTTCCATTCCGGGGCCTTTGATATACAGCATCCCGGATGCCAGTATAATCACCGCTGCTCTTGAGTTTGTATTCAACACTATTGCCATTGTTTTTCTTCCCGGCTCTTCTTCAACCGCTCCCCACACAGCATCAGCACTGTGATCTCCTTTTTCTGTCTGAACAGTCCATCTTTTTCTCATTTTCGTCACCTCCGCTCTTACTATACAGTATTATCGTCCCGATGTAAACACCTGTTTACCTTCTTCCTATAGCATTGCCCGTCTTGCTGTTATGATACAATCAATTGTTTATGTGTTGAGTCTGTCCCGGAGCAGGTAGATAAGCTCCAGTGCTTTGCGTGGAGTCAGACTGTCGGGATCCATCTTTCTTATTTCTTCAAGAACAGGATGTTCCGGATTTGCGAGGGGCAGTGTCATCTGACCGGTTTCATCTCTGCCGCTGGAAGGAAGAAGATGTTTACCCGATTCAAGATCCTGAAGAACCTTTCTGGCTCTTCCAAGAACTGTGGACGGCACACCGGCCATTGCCGCAACATGGATTCCGTAAGACCTGTCCGCTGCGCCTTCCTCTACCTTGTAAAGAAAAGCGATTCTGTTTCCCATCTCGCGAACAACAACATTTGCATTGGCACAAAGCGGTAATCTCGACGCCAGTGAAGTCAGTTCATGGTAGTGGGTGGCAAAAAGAACCATTGGTCTGTGGTCTCTGTTATCGTGAAGATACTCCAGCATTGACCATGCTATTGAAAGACCGTCGTAGGTGCTGGTTCCCCTGCCAACCTCGTCAAGAATCGCAAGACTGTACCTGGTACTTCCATTGAGCAGAGACGCCGCTTCCGCCATCTCTACAAGAAATGTTGATTGCCCTCTGGAAAGACGATCACCTGAACCAATTCTTGTGTAAATTCTGTCCACAGGACTGAATGTCATTGATTCCGCCGGTACAAATGATCCGCACTGGGCAAGAATGACCAGAAGAGCGGCCTGCCTCAAGTAGGTGGATTTTCCTGCCATATTGGGTCCTGTCACGAGGAGAATTCTGTTCTCTCTATTCAGTGTAACATCGTTGGGAACACACTCCCCGCGGGGCAGCATGTCCTCAAGAACGGGATGTCTTCCCTCAACTATTTCCAGTACTGGTTCGTTGGACAGCACCGGCCTCACCCATCCCTTTTCTGCTGCGATAACCGCCATCGAACAAAGAACATCCAGCCGGGAAAGGGCACGCCCTGCCTTCTTTATCCGGCCAACGGCGGAAGCGACCTCTCCAAGAAGCTCACTGAATATTTCCGCTTCCAGAATTGCAATATTGTCATCTGCGTTAAGAATTTTCTCTTCCATCTCCTTAAGCTCCGGAGTTATGAACCTCTCTCCGCCAACAAGGGTTTGTTTTCTAATGAAATATTCAGGAACAAGATGCTTGAAAGAGTTTGAAACCGAAAGGTAATAACCGAATACCTTGTTGTATCCAATGGTGAGTTTTGCTATGCCGGTCTTTGTTCTCTCCCTCTCCAGCATCTCTTCCATCCACAATCTTCCACCGGTCTTTACTACCCTGAGGTTATCAAGCTCGTCAGAGTATCCGTCTCTTATGTAGCCACCGTCAGATACCCTTGCGGGAGGATCATCGGACAAAGTTTTGTCAATTCTCCCTGCAACATCGGCAAGTGAGTCCATATGTGAAAGCTCGTTCAGCAGGATTGATACTGACCCGGAAAGATGCTCGTTAATACGGGGAATGAGGACAGCCGTCTGTTGAATTGATCTCAGGTCTCTTGGAGTGGCCCTCAGGGTGCCCAGTTTGCCGCCCTGACGCTCCAGGTCTGTGGCTTCCGCAAGGATTCTTCTGATGTGTTCGTACAGACCGGTCGCAATCAGATCTTCCACTGCCATGTGCCGTTTTTGTATAACAATTCTATCCACAGGTGGCGACATCAACCACTGTCTCCACAGTCTGCCGCCCCCGGAAGTCTCAGTTCTATCGGTTCTGTTTGCTAATATCGCGTCTTCCTCTCCAGGTGGAGAATCTACAATCCCGAGAGATCTGGAGCTTGATCTGTCCATGACCAGATAGTCGCTCTGTCTGTAAACTCCCCTGAATTCAAGATGGGAAACACTGGATCTTTTCGTGTGCCCGATGTAGGCGAGTAAAGCTCCCATGGCAGAAAGAAGAACCGGGCTGTCGGCAATACCAAATCCCTCTGCTGAAGCCTTGCCAAAGGTGTGAGATATCTCCCGCTCACCTGACTGGGGATCAAATTTCCAGCTCTCAAGGATGGTAATTTCGCAACCGTCAGGTATGGTAATCAAGGTGTCATCGGAAACAACAACCTCTCTGGGAGCCGTTCTTGCCAGCTCAACAGTCAGCTGAGAAGCCTTCAACTCAGTTGCCCGGATATCTCCTGTGGACAAATCGCAAAACACAAGTGCTGCCCTGTGGCCTCTCATTGATACCGATGCGAGAAGAGCGGTGGATCTTTCATCAAGAGCAGAACCACTCACAAGGGTTCCAGGTGTTACAATTTCAACAACATCCCTTCTAACAAGTCCCCTGGCCTTCTTTGGATCTTCCGTCTGCTCGCACACAGCCACACGACAACCGGCTCGAATCAGCTTTGTGAGATACCCGTCAAGGGCATGATACGGGAAACCCGCAAGAGGTATTCCCTCTCCGGTGTCTTTGTTTTTCTGTCTGGCTGTCAGTGTTATCCCGAGAATTGATGAAACCTTCTTTGCGTCATCCAGAAATGTTTCGTAAAAATCACCCATGCGAAACAGCAGCACAGAATCCGAATACTCCTTCTTCATATCAAGATACTGCTTCATCATGGGGCTGTTCATTGAACCAGACACATGGCCTCCTCGAATAGATCTCTCGGAACAAGCATTCTTCTGCATTGTTCATCTCCGGCGGTACACTTCTTCCCGCCATGTCGGTGACAGGGCCTGCATGGAACAGGATTGACCATAAAAGCCCCTTTGAAATCCCCGGACCAGAAACCCAGAGCAGGTGAAGTTGATGTAAAAACAACCTGTACGGGAACTCCAAGCGCCATTGCAAGATGGGCGGGGCCGGAATCCGGAGATATGAGCAGATCAAGCTTCTCAATTCTGCTGATCAACCGGGATATTCCACCTTCACCAGCTACGGTTTTTACACTCCTGTATCCGCACTGTTCAACAATACGCTCAGCAAGAGGACGGTCTCCGGAATCACCCATAACAAGTACTTGAGCACCTTTGATATCACAGAATAGACGAGCCAGTTCCGCCACCACACCCGGAGGAATGGTTTTCATTGGCCATCTCCCCCCCGCTACAATTCCAACGGTAAACCTGCCGTCTGCCGGAGTTTCGAGTCTTGTCAGTCCGGGAGATGGATTCCCGTGATCTGACCAGGTTTGCAGATATTCCTCCGCGCGCCAGGGAAGGGTAATACCAGAACCAAGCAGAACTTTTCTTCTTAACCTGCGGCTGAAACGAAATCTTTTAACATCTCTTCCGGTAAAAGCCAGCCTGGTTGTAAAGTTGTTCTGCATGTCAACAATAGTTGAGAAATTTTGAGAAACTCTTCTCAACTCAATCCAGCTTCCTGTAACGGGAATCGGCTTTATGTCGCCCGGAATTCTTCTGATTATTGGTTCATACACAGCTCTGGAAGCAAAACTGACCGGTCCGCTTCGGGACATCGCAACAGCAGTACCGGATGCAAGAACTACATCTCCCAGTGAATGAAGCCTTACCAGAAGATTTCCGGACATACTAGAATTGCATTTTCCAGAGAGAGTGATACTTTCCATTAAGAGCAAGCAGTGTCTCGTGAGTTCCCTCTTCCAGTATCCTGCCGTCCTCTACGTAGAGTACCCGCGTGGCCTTTTTGACAGTACTGAGCCTGTGGGCGATCACCAGGGATGTTCTTCCCTCCACAAGCATGTCTATAGCCTGTTGAACCAGCTTCTCACTTCTGGTGTCAAGAGCACTCGTAGCTTCATCAAAAATAAGAATAGGTGGGTTCTTCAACACTGCTCTGGCGATAGCCAGCCTCTGTCTCTGTCCGCCGGAAAGGGTAACTCCTCTTTCACCGATAACTGTAGAAAACCCCAGGGACATTTTCTCTATGAACTCAAGCGCGTTTGCAACCTCTGCTGCTTTTTTTACCCGTTCCATGGAGATATCAGCATCACCGTAGGCAATATTATTAAACACCGTATCATTGAATAGAACTGTTTCCTGGGTTACAACACCAAGCTGGCTTCTAAGACCCGCAATAGCCAGCTTCCTGATATCAATCCCATCAAACAGTATCCGCCCGTGATCGGGGTCATAAAACCTGGGAATCATGTCTGCCAGAGTACTCTTTCCTCCACCGCTGGGGCCAACAAGAGCTACAATTTCACCTGAGCTTATCTCCAGGTTTATATTCTTTAATACAGGTTTTTCAGGATCGTATCCGAAAGATACATTCTCAAATCTGATAGATCTTGATAGCTGCTCTGGAACAATGGCAGATCGATACTCTACTATGGCTGGCTGTGTATCTATAATACCGAAGACTCTTTCTCCCGCGGCAAGCCCCGCCTGAATAGAAGTATAAGTCTTGCTGATACCCTTTGCCGGATCCATCATGCTTAGCGCAGCCGCGAGAAACACCATGAATTTCCCCGGAGACATGCCGGTACCGTTAATCACTGCATTTCCACCGTACCAGAGTATAACACCGGCTGCGACAGCCCCCAGAAATTCTGTCATAGGCCCGGAAAGAGCCTTCAACCGGCGAAGGGAAATCTCGTATTTTCTGTGAGCATTAACACTTTTCATAAATCTTTTCTCTTCGAAATTTTCCATGGCGAATGCCTTTACCACCCGCACACCGGTAATGGTTTCTGTGAGAAAACTTGCAAAATCGGCCATTTTTTCCTGCGAACGGTGACTTTTCCTTCGAAGACTCCTGCCAAGAAGCAAAATGAGAGCCATGCTGGGCGGAAGTACCGCAATAGTCACAAGGGTCAGTTTCCATGACACCCACAGGGTAATGGAAAAGAAGATAACTAAAAGAAAAATTTGTCGAATCAACGTAATAAGAGACTGCGTAACCGTTCTCTTGATCCTTACAACATCTGCGGTAATACGGGTAGTTAACTCCCCGGAACGACTTACGGAAAAGAAACCAAGATCAAGTTTAAGAAGGTGAGAGTAAACTTTTACTCTCAAATCCCGAAGCATTCCTTCCTCAACGGAAGCAATGAAAAAAGTCTGAAGAAAATAGGCCGTGTTCTTAATAAATATCAGAGAAATAACCGTTATTATTACAGCAAGAAGAGCCTGAGAAGGAGATGATATGTGTATCCCTTCAAGAAACGCGCCCGGTAAAGTCTTAGCGTTTTCCAAAATTAAAGAGGTGTCCCCGCTGGAAATTGAATTCTTTAATTCTTCCAGACCGGGCAATAGAGTTTGCGACATGGCCCGATCAAGACTGAGAGTGGATTCGACGTTCTCCCCTGCTCCAAGTACATCATCAAATATCGGAAGCAGCATGGCCAGCGTAGCCCCACTGGAAACGGCGAATATCAGAGCAAACAGGAGCGCGAGAGCAACTCGTCCTTTGTATGGTCCGGCCATGGCAAGTATTCTAAGAAATATGTTATTCTTCATAGTGCCTATTCTGCCGAATGAGATAGTGTGTGGTCAACCTTGGAACAAATCCTGTTTCGGCGGGTAAAAGTATTAGATTAGCTGAATCAGGAGGAAGCATGCTAAGGACGAATGTCTTGAAGAAAAATAAAGAAAAGGATCCCCGGTCAGACTCTCAGTTGATGATAGATCTCTGCGGCGGAGATGAAGATGCTTTCAGCCACGTAGTTAAAAGATTCCAGCGTCCGCTTTTCTCTCATCTTATTCGTATGCTGGGTAACGAGGAAGATGCCGAGGAACAACTTCAGATGACTTTCTGCCGGGTTTATAAGTACAGGCATAATTACGACCCCGAACGTCCTCTCATAACCTGGGTATACACCATAGCCAGTAATCTGGCCAAGAAAGAATGGAGACGGCGTTCTCGCTGGTCAATGGTCTCTCTTGAAAAAGTGGTTCTAAAAGGTTCCCACAAGATGACACCCCATTACCGCGAGGGCAGAAGAGAACTGGGCGCCAGCATAGAGGAAGCAATCAACGAACTGCCTGAACACTACCGTGAGCCTTTTTTGCTTCGGGAAAAACAGGGTTTTTCTTACGAGGAAATTTCCGAAGTACTGGGAATAAAGATAGGAACTGTTAAGTCTCGAATTAACAGAGCCCGCGCGGGCCTTCGCAACTCTCTTGAAGATGTATGGGAGATGTGGAAATGAAATGTAATGAAGCACTGCTTTTGATGGACTCGCTTCTTGATGGCGAAGCTACTGCCAGAGAGGAACAACTGTTGCGGTTTCATGTTAATGGATGCCCCGCATGCCGCAGAGCTATGATGCTTAACAGATCCATAAGCGAAAACATAAATAATCTTGAAGAACCGGAACCCCCGGCCGACCTGATGGATATGGTTTTCCGGAGGCTTGCCTCCGGAAATTACGATCAATCCCCTGTCACAAACAAAAAACGTTCCAGGTTGCCTGTCTGGCGTATCGCCGCGGTTGTTCCCTTTGCCGCCGCTCTGGTTTTAATTCTACAGAACTTCGCTGTAGAGGATCCATCCAACTACGGGAACAGAACTGTTAAAACCGTCACTGTTCAGGAAAATACCACACAGTATGCTCCTGCGCCCGTTGTGGCTTATTCCAGACCATCCTCCGTTTCAACGTTTTAGAGCATCATGTTCAGTCTTCTCATTACTCTGCTGATCTCATCGGGTTTTTTCCCCTCATTCCTTGATTCCCCCGCCCTTTCCGTTGGAAGAACGGGTGATGAATCCGGGTTTGTGGAAGTATGCAGTGGCGTCGCTGTATCTCCCAGGCATGCCGTAACGCTATTCGCTTTTACTGAAAACTCCGATGTTTTCATAATAGACACTGGCTCCAGACTGTATCCGGACTCTGTGGTAAATTTCAGAGATATGGGGCTTTCAATGCTTGTCTTTGAGGATGATGTATTTTCTTCTTTCGAACAACCAAGATACACTTCTCCGGCAAATGGAGCCGCGCTGATGATAGTTGCCGATCACCCTACCGGGCTTTCGGTTGTTCGTACTTTTCCCATGGAACAACTCTCCGATGGTGCTCTTCTTCTTGCCTATCCTCCGGAATCGGCACTTATGGGTGCTCCCGTTTTTGACGCTTATGACAGGCTTTCCGGAATAGTGACCGGTTCATTTGACCCTGGTGACGGCAGAGGTGAACTCATGGCCATGATTCCCTGCAATCTATGGTATTTCTGGGTTGAGACAATTCTTTCAGATGCCGGCATGCACACCCCCCTCTTTGGAATCACTGCCATGCCGGCCACCTCAGGCCTGTCACCTGTTCAGGGAATTCTTCTGCTTGATGTTGAAATTAATTCACCTGCGTACAGATGTGGTCTTATGGAAGGAGATATCATTACCGAGGTTGATGGAGAAAAAGTTTACCATCCGGAAGCCTTGAGAGTAATGATACAAAATTCAACAGACGAACTTGATGTCATAGTGCAGAGAGATCTCGAAACCACCGAAATAGTGATTCCCTCACTTCAACAGTAATGTTACAGAATTTCCATTTGTCACAAGTGCCTGTTCACAATCCTCCGAGAGAACAACGAACGGGGTTTTCCCAAACTCATCCGCCCTCCAGGCAATTTCTCCGTTTGCCAGACATACCTGAATACCGGCGGATGGACATACTGCGTACACACAGGATACTTCACTGTCTGACGCGGCTGAAATCGGTGTTTCAGGGAAAGTGAACATTACCTGAATCATAAGATCAGCAGGAGAACAAACGGCCACTTCGTTCCAGGTATCAGTTGAGAAAATAAGATTTTCATTCCCTGCTCCCGCCATGAATATCAAAGAGCCATTCACCTTTTCCGCTGCAACTTCAGAGAACGATGAAATTGAAAGAGAGATTATTGTTCCGTCCTCGTACCCCAGGGAAATTAACCCGGGGAATCCCTGAATGCATGTGATTCCTGTGTCTTCCGGAGTGTAGTTATCTATCAGGGTCAGGTCTGTTCCGCTGTAAAGAGCAAGTGAACCATCTTCCAGAAGAACAATAGGATCATTGCCGCAGACCGTTATGGCTTCGCCCACTCCCGGTAACTCTCTGGAAGCTGTCACAGCAAAACCTTCAATACAGACAAGCTGGTCGGAATAGACCACGAAAGCCTTCGAATCATGACCTGCGTCAAGACCTGTAATTTCACCGTCAATCGCCGTTTTTCCGTGTATTCTGCCGTGGCGAAGTTCCATGTGGTAAAGCGTGTCACCTGAAGCTATCAGCCCATAGTTACCTGCCCCGGAAAACACGGGAGGCACAGTAACAGTGGAGGGGAAAGAAGCTTCCCCCTCCTTGTATGTCGGGAATGTAACCGTGTCCTCTGCTCCCAGCATGCATGCGGCAAATGGGAGCAGTGAGAAAAGTAGAATAAGCTTTGTGTTAGCGGACAACGGCCATTTTCCTTGTGAAAGCGGCATCTTCCGTCTGCATGATTACAAAGTAAATACCCGGGTTCAGCTCTGAAGCGTCAAGTGTTATTGATCCTGCCCCGGACGATATCTGACCATCCTGAACCGTATCGACAACTCTGCCCGCGATGTCCAGGACGCTGATGTTCACATAACCATTTACAGGAGCGATAAAGGAGATATTCGCCATACCGCTGACAGGGCTGGGTGTTACCGGGAAAAGTTCCGGATTGAATGTCTCGCCACCCTCTATACCCGTTGTAACAACATCAATGGTTCCTGTTACAGATGCGTAGTTGTGTAACCTTGCTCCATAGTAGAGATCCTTGTCCTCAAGTGCAGTGAAATTCAGCCATACTTCGCCTGAGCTGTTTGTGATCTGCTGCTCATAGAAAGACTCTGTACAGGAAGAGTGGTTACCGATACCATCAGTGATGGTAACAACCACTCCTTCCACAGGAGAGCCTCCTGATGTTATGGTAGTGTAAAGAGTATTCGGACCAATATTCAAAGCTGTCGGAACATCAAAATTCATTGCGAATGGGGCACCACTCACATCACTGTTTGGAATGTCCATGGATGGATCGCCAAACCAGTGGTACATTCTGGAGTTATTAACTCCCCCGGCACCCTGAGTCTGAATGATGTCGGCCTGAGATGCGGCAAACATTTCTCCGGCACAGGTATTCCCCTCGTCGAAAATCTCCCAGAAAAGTACCCTCTGCATTCTGTTGTTGACAGCGGTTAAAGAAGGAGCACTTGCACCAATATTACCGCTGGCTCCTTTATCGAGAGCATCCATCCAGCTTTCAGACAGACAGTTGTAGGAAAGATCATGTGTACCATTGTTGCATGCGATGTTGAAAACAATGGGAAAATAAGTGTTGGTCAGATCATAAATGGCACCCGCGTTCCAGCTGCCGGTCCACTGCCAGGTAGTGATTGATCCGTGCCCTCTGTAGTTAACAATTCCAACACCGTTGTTGATTGCCGCTGAGACATCATCAGGGGTTCCACCCTCTGGCGGATACACTGTCTCAAAAACAATATCAGCCAGATCATAATCCCATGTTCTTACAGCTTCGCTGTTTGCTGTGTACTTCCCCGGGTATTCCTCCTGGTGCGCCGCGAGAACAGCACTTGCCGGAAGAGAGGGCTGTCCGGTTTCTCCGGCATAGGTAGTGTAAGACATAGCTTTCGCGGTCTGATTTTCAAGCTGAGTGTAATTGCCCGGGAACCTTCCTACAGCGATGTCAGGAAGGTTATCCGAGTCCAGGCACTCATAATAATAATCTCCCACAAAAGAACCGTAATTCTTCGACTCAAGCTGCTGATAGCGAGCGGGGATCAGTGCAAATCTTGTAATACCTTCCTGATATACACCACTGATAGCACCTTTTATGGCATAACTGGTAGTTCCGCATTCCATCTCTATTATGTTTACATGATGCCCGAGAGAATTGACCATCGCAAGAAATGGTGTAACCGATTCCAGATTCTCCGGCGGAACCACACAGATGTAAACATCATCATCCATGGACACAGGAGAGGAATCAACCATGATGTTCAGTGCGTCATAGTTCACAATTCTTGAGCGATGCATACTGGCTATCTCAGGTCTCACAGAAACCTGATAACCTCTGTTTCCCTGGAAATCAATTCTGGCGGTTAAGGAAGACGCCACCCGAAATTCACCGGTTGAGGCATTCCAGGTAAACGGGTTCATCTGAAGAACAACAGTGTTTACACCTGCCCAGCTGCCCTGCTGGAAAAGGTTGACAGTGTTTTGCGGGTAAACACCCTGAAGATTGGTGGAAAGATCCACGAAAAAGAAAGGCTCTACCGCATCATCTGTACGGAGAGGTTGAACGGGATACGGTGTTCCGATTCCCGCTGAAGCCCAGTCCTCATCAAGCAGGGAAACTGAAGGGGTAGTACCTTCCGGAAAACCCACAACAACAGATATCATGGGAAGCTCAGGGCTTCCAACAGGAGCATCCATGTCCCAGCCATGTCCGGCGACATTCAGACGGGAATACCGGGAAAACTGCTCCAGATTGTAACCTGAAAGATGAATTTGAATGACCGCGTGATTCTCGTCCGCCTCAATTACTGTTACCTCAGGAGCAGAAGGACAGTTTCCCCCAGGAGAAACCCAGGATCCAAGAATCGAAAGAATTATAACCATACCCATCTGAACAACCTCCATATAATATTTTTGAAAACAGGATTGCAACTAACATAACAACTATAGATCAGATGTGTTCCCACCGACAGTCACCGGACAACAGCACTTATCATCTTCCGCTGAAAATCTATAGATCTGTCGTTCATTTCTTCTCCGAAGCAAATGCTCTTTTTACCCGGGTCAGAAACATTTTTCTTCTTATCGGTTTTCTTATGTAATCAAGCGCGCCCAGTTCATATCCTCTTTCTTCCTTGTCCATGCTGTCATTGCCTGTCAGAAAGATCAGAGGCGTATCCAGATTTTTGCTTTTCAGTGCCTGGAGCATTGTAAACCCATCCAGCCCGGGCATCTCTATGTCAGATAATACAAGATCGTAGTTGCTTGTTCTAAGGGTAACTATGGCTTCCACTCCATCTGTTGCCTGATCAACATCGTAACCGGCGGTTTCCAGAAGTATCGAAGCAAGATTTCTGAAATCCTCATCGTCATCAACAAGAAGTATCCTTTTCTTCCTGTCTTTATCGTTGTCCAGACCTCTGGACTCCAGTTCGTTATCTGTGCGTCCGGTAAGTCTCAGTTCTTCCAGCAGAACATGTCTATACACATCATCAAGAGCGAGAAGCCCCATTCTTACCTTCATTATGGCATGATCGCTTATGAGAAAAACCCCGGCTTTCTCCTGAAGCTCTCTCCTCATTACCGGAACCGACTCCGCGTGTTTAATAATTTCAGTTACGGCAGGATTAAACCTCATCAGCTCATAAACACCCTGTCTACCGGCATATCCGGTAAAATTGCATTTGGGACACCCCTCAGGATGAGGCAACTCCTTTGGAATGTCATCTGTAAAGGGAAGCAGCTTTTTTCTTTCTTCGGGGGTAACAGGCTTCATCCTTCTGCATCTCTGACACAGGCTCTTCAGAAGTCTTTGAGCCACAATACAAAGCAGATTATCAGCGGAATCATCTTTTGATATTCCCAGCCGGGAAAGTCGGAACAAGGCAGTGGAGGTATTTGAACTATGCAGAGTAGCCATGGTCAAGTGACCCGTACTGGCAAGATCGATACAGGTTTTTGCACTGAAAGCATCTCTGATCTCACCCAGGTAAACAATGTCGGGATCCTGACGAACCGCTGACTTCAGGAGGGCTTCAAATGTAACGCCTGCCTTCTCGTTAACCTGCTGCTGATTGGCATAGGGAATTCTGTACTCCACCGGATCCTCAATGGTCATAAGACTTCTGCTTTTGATATCCAGGTGGGATATCATACTGTACAGAGTTGTTGTTTTTCCACTTCCTGTAGGACCAACAACTATAATAGCACCGCTGGTCTGACTGGACACCTCGTAAAGATCTCCGGACTGTTCTTCGGTCATACCAAGCTCGGTGAGTTCACGAGGTTTCGCGTACAGATCAAGCATTCGCACAATAAGGCTTTCACCCTGTGGAGTGGAGGTTGTAGCAAAACGCATTTTGAAGGGTTTTCCACCGATATTCGCCTCTGCCGTACCATCCTGAGGTTTTCTTCTCTCGGCAATATCCATACCGCCAAGAACTTTGAAACGGCTGATAAGAACTGCACCTGTCCTTTTCTTCAGTGTGAACATATCCTTCATGTCTCCGTCAACACGAAACCTCACAAGAACCTTATCAGGCTTAGGCTCGATATGAATATCGCTTGCTCTTTCGGCTACGGCAGAGAATAAAATACTGTCGGAAATGTACCTGATAGGGAACTTCCTGATATCATCTTCCGATGGCTTCTCCATAATTTCAAGAGAGCTGCTTATATCGGCGGCATCATCTTCAGGCGTACTTTTTTCTTCGTCCTCCTCCCCTATATCGGCAAATGCGGAGTCCGGGCCGTGTGATTCCTCTTTGCGCAACAGAGCATCAATGCAGTCAGGGCAGGTTATTCCCAGTAATGGTGCTCTACCCGTGAGAGATTCCAGCATCTCAATAAGCTGTGGTTCATAAGGATTGGAGACAACAAAGCGAAACTCATCCTTTTCCCTGAGTGCAAGAACTCTGTGTGCTTTGGAAAATGCCGCCGGCAGCATATCACTCTCCACGGATTCGGGGTCAATGTAGGGATAATTCGGAAGATGAAGATAAGATGAAAGAAGCTTTGCTGTCTCAATGCTGTCAAGACCAATATCAAGTGTTTTCTCGTAAATATCTCTGGGCTGCGCCAAACTGAGTGTGGCGGTATCCTCCCGGGACAGGCTTGAATTATCTCTCAAATACTCAATAAAACCCTGAATATCCTGTAGCCGCGTGGAAGGTGTCGGATTATCAAGTCTGCCCCATTTCTCTGATCTGTCAAGAACTTTCTTCACCTTGGCGCGGAGTGTTTTTCTGTTCAGCTCTGATTTAGGTACAAAATCCGCTACGCCTGCGTTAAGGGCATCCCGTCTTGTTTCATCATCAGCCCTGCTGGTTATCATGATTACCGGAATTCTTGAAAGAACTCTATCGGACTGAAGACTCGCGCAAAATTCAAGCCCGTTCATTCCCGGCATGAGAAGATCAAGAAGGATAACGCTGATTACGCTGCTCTGCAGCATCCCCATAGCAGTGGCCGCACTCTCCGCAGTTTCAGTTTCATAACCTGCTTTCCGGAGGATATGGGATAGCAACAGTCTGGTATCCTCATCATCATCTATAATGAGGATTTTTTTATTCTTCGTCGACATATTCTATTCGAACGGTGTTAAGGTATTTTTCGAGTTCATCAATCCCCAAAAGAATTTCAGAGCCATCCCGAGATTTTGCCGCAATCTCCATGACAGCCCCCAGGTGTGTTATTTTATCAAACCCGTAACCACCCCCGGAACCCTTCATGCTGTGTGCAAGTCTCTGGGCCTCTGAATAGTCATCATCCTGAACAAGTTGTCTGATTACAGCAACATCTGTTCGTCTGTTTTCTAAATACCCCGGGATCAGAGACTCAAGATCCATTGGAACAAGAGCAGTAGGACCATGAACATTTTCAGCAGACTCAAGCATCTCAACTGAAGTTCCCTTTCTGTCAGTTGACAATTCCGGTATACCTTCACGAGGGCCCATAATTTTCAACAAATCATCAAGTTTTTCCAACAGACTCTTTTTTCTCACAGGCTTTGAAATATGGATATCACAACCGGCATCAATGCACTTCTGCACCTCTTCTTGAAGCGCATGGGCGGTAAGAGCCGCAATAGGTATATGTTCGCTCATGGAAATTGATTCGTGGGCTCTTATGGATCTTGTTGCCTCATATCCGTCTATAACAGGCATCTGCATATCCATCAGTATGAGATCAAACTTACTCTTCAAGTAGCAATCAAGAGCTTCCTGTCCGTTAACTGCCACGGTGATCTCCCAGGGAAAAGCCTCTGTGTATTTCATAATAAGGAATCTGTTATCCGGTGAATCTTCTGCCAGTAGAACCGAAAGTTTCCTTTTCTCTATATCATACCCGGCTTTTATATGTAATATATCTGATTCTTCAGCCGTAACTGTGCCGTCAAGAACATTCATTATACGCTTTTTGAGATCATCTCTTCGCACCGGTTTGAATATGAAATGGTCAATGCCTGACAATCTGCATTTGTCGATATGAGCATTGCTGCTTTCGCGGGTGAGCATCATTATTACATTGCTGATTATGATCTTATCCCTCTTCATGGAATCAACGATCTCAAACCCATTCTTATCAGGCAAAATGTGGTCAAGAAAAATTACATCGTATTCTGTATCCCTTACCATTCCAGGCACAGGAATGCCACAATCAGCCAGATCAACAGAAGCGCCAAGGTTCTCAAGAATCTCCCTGAGTATTATCCTGTTATTCCTGTTATTATCCGCAACAAGAATACGCTTACCTGAGAGGTTCACGGGCTGAACCGGGAGGTGATCAAATGAATCAATTTCAGGCAGATCGCAGAAAAACGCAAATGAACTTCCCGAACCAACTTTACTGGTAACAGATATCTCCCCACCCATGAGATCAACAAGTCTGGTACAGATGGCAAGCCCAAGCCCGGTACCTCCGTATCTTCTGGTGTGTGATGAATCCGCCTGTGTAAAACTCATAAATATTGCTTCTACCTTGCCCTCTGGAATGCCAATTCCTGTATCGGTAACTGAAAAATTTATTCTGTCCTTGTCGAAAGGTTTAACTGCTACAGCAATTTCTCCTTCGGAAGTAAATTTAATTGCATTGCCAACAAGGTTAATAAGCACCTGCTTTAACCTGGAAGGATCACCCAATACCCATCCGGGTGTCTCCGGGTGGATTCGGCAATTCAGTTCAAGCCCCTTTTCATGGGCTCTCAGTGCAAGAGTTTCACAGGTATTTTCAATCTCCTCATAAAGATCAAATGGGATTTTTTCAAGCTCAATCTTTCCAGCCTCAACTTTGGATATATCAAGAATATCATTTATCAGATCAAGAAGGTTATCACTTGCGTTTTTACTTACTCTTAAATAACTCTTCTGTACGGATGTCAGGTCTGTTTCCAGCATTAAATCTGTAGTGCCGATAATAGCATTCAAAGGTGTTCTTATCTCATGACTCATATTTGCCAGAAACTCTGACTTTGTTCTGGTAGCGTTCAGGGCACCCTCACGAGCCTCGATCAGTTCCAGTTCAATTCTCTTTCTTTCAGAAATATCTCTTAATATTCCAGTTGCCTGCCATCCGCCGTTCAGAAAGAAAGACGAAACAGAAAGTTCAACAGGGAACATCGTTCCATTCTTGCGTCTTCCTTCCATTTCAACCACACGCCCAACCATCATGCCTTCACCGGTTTTTCTGAACTTGTTGAATCCCATTTCAATCATTTCCCAGTATAGTTCAGGTGCAATAAGCTTGTGAAGCATCTTTCCAATGGTTTCTGATCTACGGTATCCGAACATCATTTCTGCCGAGGAATTAAAAAAGGTAACACGGCTATCGGAATCAATGATGATCACGGCATCCTGGGCTGATTCTGTAATTGCCTTGAATTTAATCTCATTCTCTCCGAGTAATTTCAGAATTGAATCTCGATCAGAGAGATCTGTGTAGACTCCCACTGCTCCCTGATTTTCTCCGTCAATAACTATTGGAGCAACCGATACAAAAACACTTTTTTCCTGTTTGCTTTTCCCCCGCCTTGTGCATTCAAGCCCTCGAATTACATGCCCGTCTACTATGGCCTTCGAGGATATCTCATTCTTCCCTGTTTCCGTGCCAACCAGGTTATCAAGCAGCTGTCCCATGGCTTCATCCACTGTCCAGCCAAACAATTCAACGGCTTCTCTGTTCCAGCTGGTAACCCTGCCCAGTGCGTCAATTGTAACCACCGCGTCGGGCACGCTTTCAACTACTTCACGGAAATACAGACTCTGCTTGTGTATCTCCTTCGCCAGTCTTTGTTCTTCACTGATATCAGAAATAATCCCCTCGTAGTATCGAGGATTTCCCTGGCGGTCAAATACGACATGCATTGAACCACGGGCAGTAAATACCCCTTCATTCTTTCTCTTCAAATCAATTACAAAATCTCTCACCCGTCCATTTTTTCGCAGAGCGAGCATTAACTGATCCCCCTGGGCTTCAGTGACATAATAATTAGTCAGGGATGTACCAATAACTTCTTCACGCGTAAAACCACTGAACTCAAATATTGAAGGTGTTACATTAATAACTACTCCGGTCATGGAAATCTTACAGTAAAGATCATCCATCTCGTTGAAAATCCTGCGGAGTTCACCACTATCTGAATCTCCGGCAACACTGTTGATGTTAAATGAAACAATTTTACAGGTAATACCTTTTATATCCGCGAGCTGAGTTTGTACTTCTGTGCCCGATTTCAACAGTTCCTTGAGCACACTCTCAACGGTATCTCCTAAAATATCTGATGATTCCCTGTTTAAAGCATTGCAAAGCAATTCGTTAACCTTGATAATCCTGTCATTCTCGCCTGACGCTATTAATGCGCATATACCACCACCACTGAGAATCTGCAAAAGCGATTCATGTACAGAACTCTCCAGTACTGAATTGTTCTCTGGTTCTGATATGGACATTATCTATCCTTTTCCGTCTGTATATCCGATAGCCTCCTTGACCATTTTCGAAAGAGAGTCTGCACTGAACGGTTTTCGTAAAAAACCTTGAAGTTCAAGGCCGCCAAACCGTCTGCGGATCTCCTCTTCTCCGTATCCGGTCGTCAGTATAATCCCAAGTTCAGGAGAAGATCGTCTCAGTTGCCTGAATGTCTGCATACCATCAAGTCTCGGCATAACAAGATCAAGAATAACACATTTTATGAGATCCCTGTTCTGCTCATAAACCCCGAGGGCCTCGATGCCATCGCAAGCTGTAAGCACCTCGTACCCTTCTCGTTCAAGTATTTGCTTCCCTATTCTTCGTATAATTTCCTCATCATCTACAAACAACACCGCGGAACCACTACTGGATTGATTCTTTTCCGGGGATAAAACATTAATAACATGTCGAACCTCCTTCAGCGCCTCAGTAAGCTCGGTACGCATTACTCCCTTGGTCTGAGTAGCTACGAATGCGATTCTTCTTTCCGCTCTTTTCAGTTTCTCCAGCAAGACTTCCGTGACCAAAAATCCTCCTTCCTGCAATCACAACACCACAACTAATTATTAAATGTTACGGGAAATAGTGCAAGGGGTCACGAAAACTTGAGGAATGGATTATTCCTCTTTTCTTCTTTCATGGTTGATGATGGTCCGTGTCCTGGAAGAACAACAATTTTATCATCGAAATGTGTTACAATCTTTTCAAGAGTTGTTCTCATTTCCTCAGGAGAACTCTGTGGCAGATCGGTTCTGCCAATGGATCCGGCAAAAAGCGTATCGCCGGAGAACAACAGACCATGCCCTTCCAGACATATAGAACCTCTTGAGTGGCCCGGGGTGTGTCTTACATAAAAAGTAAGCATCCCTGCATTTATCCGGTCTCCGTCTTCAAGCAATCTATCCGGTGGTGGGGGCTGCTGAATTCTGAAACCCCACTGCTCGGAATAAACTGCCGCAGAGGCCATAATCTCCACATCCGCTGAATGTATCATGGTTTGAGGAGCAAACCGCCGTATCAGCCCGGCTGCCCCTCCAACATGATCAAAGTGACCATGTGTATAAACAATGATATCTACTCTGGAGAGCCCCTCTTTTATTACAGTGTAATCATCACCCGGGTCTATGATAAGCACCGCACCGGTTTCCGGGCATTTCACTATGTAGCAGTTTGTCTGAACCCCGCCTACTACTATTGTTTTCACAATTGGCTTAATCACAAACAGCCTCCAGTTCCTGAATTCTTATTCTGATATCGGATGTACCGGCAGTGTCCTGGAGACTTCCCACAAACAATTGATAATTTTCCAGTGCCCCGGGAAGATCGCCGTACCTGTAAAAACATTCAGCAAGTCCCAGTCTGCTCAGTGGATCACCCGGATTGTTCTCCAGAAGTGATTCAAGTATTAAAACAGCTTCTTCCTGCCTGCCCTGGGATGAATAAGAAAGGGCAAGGATATTCAAAGCGTCCGGATCGGAAGGTGCTGACGCCAGAACTGACAAAATCTGTTCCTCGGCTTCAGGGTGTCTGCCGAGAATTCCCAATGTTCTGGCTATCTCAATTTGTGACTGCAGGAAACCGGGATCTATTGCCGTCGCGTCCTGGAAAAACAGTAGAGCTTCTTCAGGATTTCCGGCCATAAGTGTAATTCTACCACAGTTGTACAGAATGGAGGCATTCCGGGGTTCCCGCCTTAAAGCAGTGTTGAAACACATGCCTGCGTCCTCATAGCGACCGCTCTCCAGCAAAGCCATTCCGTAGTTATTGAAAGCCAGTCCGTCATCAGGACAAAGCTGAACGGACAAATGACCTGTATGAAGAGCCTCAGATAGTCTGCCGGCACCGAGAAGTGCCCCGGTAACATCTGTGAGTACATCAACCCTTGTGGAATCCAGTGCTATAACCTTCCGGTAAGCGATGACCGCCTCGTCGTACAACCCCAGATCAAGATTTACCGTTCCAAGATTTCTCCAGACATTTGGGTTATCGGGATCCTGAACGGCAACTCTGATAAGCAACTCCCGGCAGGATACAAGATCACCGTCGCTATACGCTTCCCCTGCAGCAGAAAAGAGAACTGAAGGATCCGGAGTAGCTTCCTGGTTATCACCGCAGGAGAAAAGAACAATGCACAACAGAAGAGTCAGGAGTATATTGATAGCTGGATTATATAACTTCGGGAGGTTTTTCTTGTTTACAGTCCTTATTTTCATTCTTTCCTATCCCGTGGATAATTACACGGCAGATCCATACATAATATTTGAACAGTCGGATTCCGCGCTTTCAAGTATCAACACCATTGAATACAGTTTCACTTTCAGCGGTACAGGAACACTGTCAAACATAATACCTGCACTGGAGGGAATGACATCTCTCGGCTTTCTTCCTGAAACAGATCATCCCCTGATGTATCACTCTCTGGAAAGTATGATCAAAGAAGGAGCTATACGGAATATTACAGTACCTTCATCTTTTGTTGCTTCTGTTGATAGCGTTTACTTCGTTGACCACGATAAATCCCTTGTATACACTGCTGAATACAACAATACTGCTCATGATATGTTTGATTTTCCACCTGCTTCTGTAATGATGGAGTATGTTGTTTCCAGCCCTTTTATGGATGAAATACTCGCTGACTCAATTGCTGTACTTTTCCCGGTTGAATTAAACGGTGTTCCCTGCCATGTTTTTCATGTTTTTTATGATGATAACGAAAGAACCGAAGCTGTCTGGTTCCTGAGTATGAATGATCTGCTTCCAAGAGCTGTTGAAAGAATAAGCTATTATGGCCCGACATCCGCACCCGGAGGACAGCTTCTTGAAATCAGTAACCTGAACTTTAACTGCCCGGTGCCATCATCTGCCCTTTTACCGGATAATTACACAGCAGTTCCCTGGCTTTCCCTGCTGGAACCATCTACGCAGGCACCTTCATTCTTCCTCGCAGATAAAGATGGTTTTGCGAGAAGATCCTCTGACTTTGGAGACAGAACTCTTCTTCTCTGCTTTTTTGCATCCTGGGATCCTTCTTCCATATCTGCTCTTGGTCTCTTAAAATCAATGACTGATGAGTATCCCGATTTTGTTCAAGCGGTTGGAATTTCGATTCTGGAAAACACTGATCCGTGGTTCAGGTTGAACTCTCTTGGTATTAATTTCCCTGTTCTTGTGTTTGGAGAGGATGCTGCTGAGGATTATAATGTACATTCTGTTCCCGCGATATTTCTTATCTCAGGAAACAGAGAAGTCCTCTATTCCTCTCAAACTGTCACGGATGAAACTGTATCGGAAATCAGAAGATTGATTGAGGAAAACATATAATCGAAGAAGGGAGCCCGAAGACTCCCTGCCTTTATAGATGGTACCGGAGGCGGGACTTGAACCCGCACAGGCTATTGCCCACTAGGTCCTTAACCTAGCGTGTCTGCCAATTCCACCACCCCGGCACTGATCATCTCTAAAATATTGCCAGTAAAAATGAGACCAGCATAAAAAGCACAGCAAGAACAGTGGTAGCTTTGCTGAGAAGGCTGGCAGCACCCCTGTTACCAAAAGAAGCTGTGAGCGCTCCACCGCCTCCGAAGGCTCCTGACAGGCCATCGCCTTTGGACTTCTGAAGCAGAACAACCGCGACAAGCAGAACACAGATAACTGAATGTAAAAACGTAAGAACTGTAATCATTTAAGTCTCTCTTTCATTTCGAAGACGATATATACAACAAGCGGAACAATCTGGCAAGGCTTCTTCCAAGTTATTTATTATCCATAAGATAGAGTACATCTTCAAGACGCAACTTACTCCCCGGACACTCTGTAGATGATCCTTTAACCAGCCTGTGCAAGGTAACAGAGTCCCGGCTTATTGAATACTCCCCTTTAAGCTTCACAAGAAGAAATCCGAGCGAATCGATCTGGGCGGGAGTAGGGAGATAATTATTAAAGTTGCCCACAAGACAGATACCTATTGAATCTTCGTTACCGCCTTTTGCGTGCGCGCCCGTGAACGGCAGCTTTCTGCCTTCCTCAATCTCACCGTCACCACTGAGTGAGCCATTACCTATCACGAAATGATATCCGATATCATTCCAGCCGTTAACAACACGATGGAGAACCCTGAAAACCGCGGCATTCCCGGTTTCCGTGGCAGAGTGGTGAATCACAATTCTGTTGATGTCTTTCATTTTTTTAGAACCGGGATCCTTCAGCGGCAGTGCTTTCCCGGCGGCTTCTTCTTCGGAGATTTCAAGATTTCCTCTATGAAAACCCATTTGTTGTAGCCAGTGGAGATATTTCACTTATATTCAACTCCGTTCGCCGCAATTTATTGTTTTGACCTGTGTTCTTTTATGGAGGTAATATTATGCCTGACCGCAATGTCGGTACAAGGGTAGGGGTTTATGTAGATGTTTCCAATCTCACCATGAACGGTGGATACGGTATGCGATACGAAGTTCTAAGAGAATTTGCATGCCGAAACGGAGCCCGTCCAGTTCGTCTGAATGCCTATGTAAGCTTCGATGAAGTTCGCGCAAGAACAGATTTTGACTATCGCGACAAACAGAGAAGGTTCCACAGCGCCCTCCGGGATATGGGTTTCAAGGTTATCCGTAAAATAGTCAAGTGGTACACCGATGAGACCGGGGCCAGGTTCGGCAAAGCCAATGTGGATCTCGACCTTGCAGTAGACGCGCTTCTTCAATCGGATAAACTTGATAAGGTTCTTATCGCCACTGGTGACGGTGATTTTGTCAGAGTAATAAGTACCATACAAAACAAAGGATGCAGGGTAGAAGTTCTTGGCTTTGATAATGTATCCCGTGAACTCCGCGATGAGGCCGATCTCTACATTTCAGGTTACCTTGTACCCAATCTCCTTCCATTTAAAGGGCTGGATGACTACTCCAGGTGGGGCGAAAAAGGTTCCTTCGTCAGAGGTGTCTGCGTGAGCCATGAGAAAGGCTTCGGCTTCTTCAGGTTCATGGATACTTTCAATGGTGAATTATGGCTTATTGATAACAGAGATCCAAAGTCGCCTTATGAAAACATCTTCTTCCACGATTCAAACCTTCCAGGCAGTGTGGATTACCACAAGCTGCCAGACAGAGATATGATATTTGAATTTGAAATTACAGATGGAACTGACCCTGGAAAAACACAGGCAATCAACATAGGAAGTTTCAGAGCTCTCACTTGATTCGAAGAAGCTCTTCATAATTAGCATTTCTTCAGTGTAACTGTAAAAGTTGATCCAGCATCAGGGGTGCTGTCAACGGTAACTTCTCCACTGTAAAGAGATGCTGTTTTTCTCATAATGGAGAGGCCGAGACCACTTCCCAGAATATTTCTTGTTTTGGCGTTCCTGATCCTTACGAACTCACCGAAGAGTTTCTCCACTTCCTCTTCCGACATTCCAATTCCTGTATCGGTAACTGCAATTCGAATCTGATCCGGCATATCCAGAACATTTACCGCAACGCTGCCATTGTCTCTGTTGTATTTCACTGCGTTCGAGATAAGGTTGTTGAATATGATTTCAATTTCCCCGCTGTCAGCGGTAATGACAGCCTTTTCAGAACTGGATTCAAGAGAAATGGTGATGCCCCGTCTGTCTGCGTCAGGTTTCATCGTTTCCATGCTGTTACGGGCACACTCAAGAACATCAATATCGGAAAGTTCTCTCTTCTTCTGTCCGGATTCAAGTCTCGTTAGATCAAGCAGGTCATATATGAGTTTCCGCATACCGCCAAGCCGTATAAGGCTTCTTTGCACCACCCTGTCGTGAACATCAGGATCATCCATTCCAATGCCATCGCGGAGCAGGTACAAATAGCCTTCAATGGCGCCAAGAGGAGCTTTCAGCTCATGGGCAAGCACACTGATAAACTGAAATCTTACCCTTCTCTTTTCCCGTTCAAGCTCACGAGCCTGCCTGAGAGCTACCAGATGAGCGGCCGCCTGCCTTACTGATACCTTCAGCTCCGCTGGAGTAAATGGCTTGGGTAAAAAGTCATAGGCTCCCTGCTTTGTAGCAGCAATTGCCGTCTCTATTGAAGCATATGCGGTTATCATAATCGCCATAAGATCCAGCTCATTTTCATTAATCCAGTGGAGAACATCTATTCCTGAAATTCCACCCATTTTGTTGTCAAGCAACACAATATCAGGTGAGGATTCCTTCATAAGAAGAATGGCCTCTTCCCCGGAAGCAGCCTCCGAAACATCCAATTTGACGAGTTCTCCCGTGTCCTTGGTTTCCATCGAGAAATGCCTGAGGGATCGTTTTACCCCCATACGCATCCCTTCCTCGTCATCAACAATAAGGAGTGAAAGCCGTTTTTCTTCAGCCATATTACCGGCTCTCAATCTTCTTCAGTTCTTCCTCTATCTGTTCGAACCTTACAGGCTTGGAAAGAATGGCATCCGCGTTGATCCAGCCGGAGGAATCGTTCCCGCCCGGAAACTCAATACCGGTTTCACCGGTAACATTTGTGACCATGATAACAGTGCAATCTGGAAATTTTTTCTTCAGGCGGTATGCAAGCACAAATCCATCATCATCGTTTTCCATCATCAGATCAATAACCGCGATATCCGGTGTGTACGAATCAAATATCTCCTCGGCTTCCCTTCTTCCAGGAGCTGTTACCACCTCGTATCCCCGGGAAGAAAACATTATTTCAGTTTGCGACAGGAAATCCGGGTCATCGTCTACAACAAGAACTCTCTTTACATCAGTCATCAGGTATCTCCTTTATCAGTTTGCGGGTCCTCTTCTGGGAAGAGTAACCGAAAATGTTGTTCCTGTGGCTCCCGCTTCGGGATCTGTATTGGAATCAACCGTTATCTGCCCCCGGTGCATCTTCACAATACCATATGTCACGGCCAGACCCAGACCGGTACCTTCTCCCATGCTTTTAGTGGTAAAGAAGGGCTCAAATATTTTTTTCAGATTCTCTCTGGGAATCCCGGTTCCTGTATCGCTAACGGATATTGTAACCATATCAGCATCTCCGCCGGTCTTCACCGTGAGTATGCCGGAGTTCCCCATAGCCTGAAAAGCATTGGTGGAAAGATTCGTTAAAACTTGTGCTATCTGATCCTCATCCAGTTCAGCATACGGTTCTATGTCTTCACTGATAAACTGCAGCTGGATACCATCAGGGCGGTTAATCACACCTGTTACCTTGCGAATCAGTTCCGGAACATTTACCAGTGTTCGAGTAACCTTGTTCTGTCTCGCGAAGTCAAGAAGACCGGCAACGATCTTCTTGCACCTGTCAGCATGTACTGTAATTGTCTTCAGATCATCCCTCAGGTCTTCATTATCAGGATTCTCTTCCAGCAGAGTATGAGCGAACATCAGAACAACACCAAGAGGATTGTTGACCTCATGCGCAATTCCTGCGGCGAGCTGACCCATATCAGCCATTTTTTCAGCGTGCTTCAGCGCGACCCTGGTACCCGCAAGTTCATCATGAGTCAGGGCCAGTTCTTCAACGGTATTTTTCAACTGATCAATAGAGTATGGAAGACACATCTCGCTTTCTGCAAGACCTTTGTATATGGCGATTGCGTGTTTTCTGCATGTTTCATAACCGCAGGCGCCACAGTTCAATTCATCCTCAATGGTGAACTTGCCCATTCTCTCCATTATCCGGTTGACCTCAATCTCACTGGGTACTTTCAATCTCATATCCGAGGGGGTAAATTCCCTTTTAAGGTCTATGTCGGCACATCTCTCAGAAACGATATTCCATGCATTGAAATTAACTTTTTCAAGACTCTCTCTTGCGTATCTGCTTATTTTCGCCCTGCGCCTGAAGATAGGTGCTTTGCTGGTCATGCCCGGACCCATAATACACCCCTGACAACACAGGACTTCCAGAAGTCGAGCCTCCATATCGCCGGATGCAAATTCCATGACCGCCTCAACAAAGTTGTTCTTTCCGTCCGCGGTAACAATTTCTCCTGAAACAAGATCTTCCTGCATGTCCGCGGCCTGAAGCATCCCCCGGTTAATGGGAAAAAGGGTTCCCAGCCCGGGAGTGGGCGGATTAAAACCGCTTTCCTCCACTTTCTCTGGATCAATTCCGTTTATCGCCAGCAGATTTCTCATCTCAGCAAAAGTGAGTGTTGCCGTGACATCCTCCCCCGTTTCCTCCTCGGCCTCACCCTTCTTCGCTATACACGGCCCGATGAAAACTATCTCTGTTTCCTGTCCGTACAACTTTTTCACAACTTTGGCTTCAGCAACCATGGGTGAAGCAATAGGGGCGAGATGGGAAACCAGCTCGGGAATGTACTTCTCAACATAGCTCACCACTGCCGGGCATGAAACTCCAATAAATCTTTTTTCGGGATTGTCACTCAGCAACTTCTTGTAGGCATGAGCAACAAGATCAGCACCAAAGGCAACCTCACAGACATACCCGAAGCCGGCAGCCCTCAACATACCCACTAATTTCTCCGGGGAAACCTCGACAAACTCCGCCGGGAAACTGGGTGCGATAACAGCAGCAATCTTTTTCCCTGAGGCGAGAAGTTCTGTTACCTGTACTATGGATCCCACAGGCCTTTTTGCGCCGCGGGTGCAGACTCGAACACAGTTCCCGCAACCGATGCAGCGGTCATCAATAACCTCTGCCTGACCGCCGGTGATTCTTATCGCCTTGGCGGGACATTCGCGAACGCAGGTGTAACACATCTTGCACTTGTCGGGAATTGTCTGTACCAGAGGGGAGTTTCTCATACTATTTGAGAACCTCCCGGTTTGAGTAGAATGTATGCAGCATCTCGTGCGCAATATGACTGCCGGGTTTCTCCAGATGATCATCATAGAGCTTCTGCAGTGAAACATTCGAGTGTGCGGTTCTCACAGATGCTGATGAATCAATATTGTAAAGTGCCATCATTCTTGACCGAATTACCTTCGGGTCAGAGGTAAATGGCTGCCCTCCCCCCGCAATACACCCGCCGGGGCAGGTCATAACCTCCACAAAATGGTATGTCTTCTCACCGGCAAGTATGCTGTCAATCAGCTTTCTTGCGTTACCCAAT